>JAYSCA010000386.1:0-3390 GCA_041915165.1 Ideonella sp. | reverse complement strand
GCCCGGTGCTGGAACGCACCCTGGCCGGCAAGCACGGCGACATCGCGGTGCGGCCCAAGACCGAGGACGAGATCCGTGCCGTGGTCGCTGCCTGCGCCCGCCTGAGCATCCCCATCACGCTGCGCGGCACCGGCACCGGCAACTATGGCCAGTGCACGCCGCTGCACGGCGGCCTGATCCTGGACATGAGCAGCTACAACGCCTTCCTGTGGGCCAAGCCTGGCGTGGGGCGCGCGCAGGCCGGCATCCGCCTGGCGGCCTTCGACGAGGCCGCACGGCCGCTGGGCTGGGAGTTGCGCTGGCTGCCCTCCACCTTCCGCAGCGCCACGCTAGGCGGCCTGTTCGGCGGCGGCTTCGGCGGCGCCGGTTCGTTGCGCTACGGCCCGCTGGCCGCGCCGGGCAACATCCTGGCCGTGCGCGCCATGACCGTGGAGCCCGAGCCGCAGATCATCGAACTGCGCGGGCCCGAGGCGCTGGTGATGCACCATGTGTACGGCACCAACGGCATCGTGCTGGAGCTGGAGGTGGGCCTGGCCCCGGCCCATGACTGGCTGGAAGGCGTGGCCACCTTCGACGACTTCGACGCCGCGCTGCGCTTTGGCGCCGACCTGGGCCGCGCCCCGGGCCTGGTGACCAAGGAGGTCAGCTTCATGGCCGCCCCCATCACCGACTACTTCACCAAGCTGGGCCTGCCCCAGGGGCGCCATGCGGTGGTCTTCCTGGCCGCGGAGTTCTGCGAAGAGACCATCGCCCAGATGCTGGCCGAGCGTGGCGGCACGCTGAGCTACCGCGCCACCGCCGCCGAGGTGGCCGCCAGCCGCCGCACCCTGCTCGAATACGTTTGGAACCACACCACGCTGCACGCCTTCAAGGTGGAGAAGAACCTCACCTACATCCAGAGCGCCTACAACCCCGCCTGCTACCTGGAGCAGGTGCGCACGCTGGCCCAGCGCTTTGCCGGCGAGGTGCAGATGCATGTCGAATTCCTGCGCACCAAGGAAGGCGAGTACAGCTGCAGCGGGCTGGAGATCATCCGCACCCGCGACGAAACCCGCCTGGCCGAGATCATGCAGGCCTACCGCGACAGCGGCGTCGTCATCAACAACCCGCACACCTGCTACGTCGAAGAAGGCAAGCAGAACCTCAAGCTCAACCCGCAGGTGCTGGCCATGAAGCACCGCTTCGACCCGCAAGGCCTGCTCAACCCCGGCAAGCTCAAGAGCTGGGCCCCGGCCCAGCCGCACGCCCAGGAGGTGGCCCATGCCTGAGATCAACGACGCCGACGCCCGCCTGCTGCGCCGGGCCATCGAACTGTCCACCGTCGCCACAGCGAACGGCAACCGCCCCTTCGGCGCGGTGATCGGCAGCGCCAGCGGCGAGCTGCTGGCCGAAGGCGCCAACAGCAACAGCCAGACAGGCGACTGCACCGCCCATGCCGAGGTGATGGCGCTGCACGATGCCGCCAGCAAGGGCCTCTCGCGCGAGGTGCTGGCCCAGGCCACCATGTACGCCTCTGGCGAGCCCTGCGTCATGTGCGCGGGGGCCATCTTCTGGTCCGGCATCGGCCGGGTGGTGTTCGGCATCGACGCCGAAGGCATGCGCGCCTTCCGCAAGCTCGATCAGGGCGCGGGCGACCTGGAATGGTCGTGTCAGGAAATCTACGCGCGCTCGCCGCGCGCCATCGAGGTCCACGGCCCGGTGCTGCGTGACGAGGCCACTGTGCCGCACACCGCGTATTGGGCGAGGTTTCAGGCGGATTGAGAGACAGACTCACGCCACCCGGCCACGGACGGGCCCCGTCAACGACGGCTGTCTGACCCTGTCCCACTAAATCGAACCGTTCAGTAACAGAACGACCGACATGATGAAGGCCCATGACGGGCCAGGAGCATGTCGTGAGGAAGAGCAAGTTCACCGAAGACCAGATCGCGTTCGCACTGAAGCAGGCCGAACTGGGCATCAGCGTCGAAGAGGTGTGCCGCAAGATGGGCATCAGCGACGCGACGTTCTATGTCTGGCGCAAGAAGTACGGCGGTATCGGACCGTCCGAGCTGCGGCGCTTGCGACAGCTCGAAAAGGAGAACCGCAAGCTCAAACAGATCGTCGCCGACCTGAGCCTGGACAAGGCCATGCTGCAGGCGGTGGTCGCAAAAAAAGTCTGAGCCCCTCGTTCCGTCGGGCGCTGGTGCCGGAGCTGATGCAGCGCTTCGGATGCAGCCAGCGCAATGCGCTGAGGATCGTGGGTATGTCGTGTTCGACCTACCTGTACGAGTCCAAGCGGCGGGATGAGGCGGCGCTCAAGCTGCGCATCAAGGAGATCACCCAAACCCGGGTGCACTATGGCTACCGACGGGTTCACGTCCTGCTGCGTCGAGAGGGCTACCGGGACAACGTCAAGCGGATCTACCGCCTCTACTGAGAGCAAGGGCTGTCGCTGCGGCTCAAGCGCCCCAAGCGCAACAAGGCGGCCCAATGGCGCCAACCCAAGCAATTGTGCTCAAGGCCCAACGAGCTCTGGAGCATGGACTTCGTGGCCGATGCTTTGTTCGATGGCCGCAAGTTGCGCATGCTGACGGTGGTGGACTGCTACACGCGTGAATGCCTGGCCATCGACGTCGGACAGAGCCTGAAGGGAGAAGACGTGGTCAACAGCCTGAATCGCATCTGTGCCGAGCGCGGCTTGCCCAAGACGATCAAGACGGACAACGGCAGCGAGTTCATCTCCAAGGCCATGGATCGCTGGGCCTATGAGCGACAGGTCGAACTTGACTTCAGCCGCCCCGGCAAGCCCACCGACAACGCCCGGGTGGAGAGCTTCAATGGCCGCCTGCGACAGGAGTGCCTGAACACGCATTGGTTCTTGTCGCTGGACGACGCCAAGGCCAAGATCGCAGCCTGGCGCACGGACTACAACGAGAACCGACCCCACTCCGCGCTAGGATGGTCCACTCCAGCGGATTTCGCCCGCAGCTGCCGGTCAACACCCAGAGCTGCGATACCTGAAGAGCCGGAAGTTTCTACTTCTGAACGGTACTGAATCGGGTACAGGGTCAGTCCGGAGAAGTTCAATGGCAGTGCGAAAGCTGACGACCAAGCCCTTGCTTGAGTGGCCCCCCCACCAACTGGTCACACAACTCCACCTTCAGACGTCACAAGTGAACACAAGCTCGCTCATGTTGCTGAGTGCCGTGTCGGTTCCAGTTCTCGCTGTCGCGGGGCTGCTAGGGCTGCGTGGTTCGGGCCAGTGGCGCGTTGTTGCCGTTACCGCACTTGCGGTGTGAGCGTCCAGTCGCGCCATCTTGAACATCGGCCGGCGGCATAGGAGCCTCGTGTCCACCGTAACTCTTGGTGGACACGTGAACACTATCCCCGATCAGACGCCCAGCCCAC
>JAYSCA010000385.1:0-3394 GCA_041915165.1 Ideonella sp. | reverse complement strand
GCCTTCTGCCGGGGCTGCAACCGCATCCGACTCTCCACCGAGGGGCGCCTCTACACCTGCCTGTTCGGCAGCCAGGGGCATGACCTGCGCGGCCTGCTGCGCACCGGGGCCGACGACGCCCAACTGGCCGCGCAGATCCGCCAGGTCTGGCAGGGGCGAGCGGACCGCTACTCAGAGCTCCGCGGCAGCGCCGAGGCCAGCGTCACCGCGCAGCCCCGCATCGAGATGCACTACATCGGCGGCTGAACCGCCGACCGTCTCTCAGCGCGAACCGGCCGACGCCACCCCGCGGTTGGCCAGCGCATCGGCGCGCTCGTTGCCCGGGTCGCCGGCATGGCCCTTCACCCAGTGCCAGGCCACCTCGTGCTGGGCCACCAGCGTGTCCAGTTGCTGCCAGAGCTCCACGTTCTTGACGGGCTTGTTGTCCGCCGTGCGCCAGCCCCGGCGCTTCCAGTTGTGGATCCAGCTGGTGATGCCGTTGCGCACGTACTCGCTGTCGGTGTAGATCGCCACCACGCAGCGGCGCTTGAGCAGCGACAGCGCCTGGATCACGGCCGTCAACTCCATCCGGTTGTTGGTGGTCTGAAGCTCGCCGCCCCAGAGTTCCTTCTCGTGATCTCCCCACCGCAGCCAGGCGCCCCAGCCGCCCGGGCCCGGGTTGCCCTTGCAGGCGCCATCGGTGTAGATCGTGACCTCGCTCATTCCTTGCCTTCCAACTTGTGCGCCGACGGATGCCGGCCTGCACACCCGACGGAGCGCCTCGTCGGCAGACGCCCGACCACGGCGGCCGGGGCCGCCACGGGCGCTGACGCCCGCGACGCGCGCTCCAAGCCCACCAGCCGCATGCCCCGCACCCGCTTCACGGCCACCATGAAGTACGCCGCACCCAGCACAGGCCACCAATGCGCCCCCACACGCTCCATCCAGGCGTAGCGTGCCAGCCAGCGCTCCGTCGAAAGGGGCGCACGATAGCAGCCCATGCGTCCGACTTCCAGCTCGAAGTTGAGCAGGCGCAGCCAATCCCGCAGACGCCAGTAGCCAATGCGCTCCTGCGCTGCCGGCAGGTAGAGCGGCCGATGCCGGCACAAACCCATCCAGCGCGCCCCGTGCCCCAGACGCTGCCGCAGCCCCCACAGGCTGACGGGATTCAGGCCGAGGATCACCACGCGCCCCTCGGGCCGCAGCACCCGGTCCACCTCGGCCAGGCTGCGGTGCGGGTCCTCGGCCCGCTCCAGCGTGTGCGGCAGCACCACCAAGTCCAGGCTTTGATCTGCAAACGGCAGGGCTTCCGGCGCACAGCACAGCGAGGTGAGCCGCATGGGGCGCTGCCCGCCCCCCTCGTGCATGCCTTCCACTCCCGCCAGGGGCTCATCGCCCCCCTCCATGCCTTCATCCCCGAAGGTGCCGCAGGCGACCCAGCGGTCCGGCATCCGATTGGCCCGCAAGGCCTGCAACTGTGGCAGACCCATCTGCAGGGCGTGGAACCCGAACAGGTCGGTTACGGCCTGATCCAACTGGGCCTGCTCCCACGCCAGCAGGCACTGGCCAGGGGGGGTCTGCAGCCACTGGGCCAACCCTATAATCGGGATCTCACCGGTCATGGATCTCGTCGCACTCCCCGCCTTTGCCGACAACTACATCTGGATGCTTCACGACGGCCGCCAAGCCCTCGTGGTGGATCCGGGTGATGCTGCGCCTGTACGCCAGGCCCTGTCGGACCGGTCGCTGACGCTGACGGGCATTCTAGTGACCCACCACCATGCGGATCACGTCGGTGGATTGGCCGACCTGCGGTCCGTGCTGCAGGGCCCCATCTGGGGACCGGCCACCGAGACCTTGCCGGTCCCGGTCACGCCCTGCCGGGGTGGCGAAACCCTGCGCTGGCAGGGCCTGGACTTCGAGGTGCTCGACGTGCCGGGCCACACGGCCGGCCATGTCGCCTACTTCCTGCCGGCCCAGGGCCCTGAGGCCCCGCTGCTCTTCTGCGGAGACACCTTGTTCTCCGCCGGATGCGGCCGGCTGTTCGAAGGCACGCCCGCCCAGATGCTGGACTCCCTGCAGCGCCTGGCTGCGCTGCCGGGCACCACCCGGGTCTGTTGCGCCCACGAATACACCCTGAGCAACCTGCGCTTCGCACAGGCGGTGGAGCCGGGCAATCCGACCCTGCAGCAGCATGCCCGCACCTGCGAGGGCTTGCGTGCGGAAGGCTTGCCCACGCTGCCCAGCGCCCTGGCACTGGAGCGGGAAATCAACCCCTTCCTGCGCTGCCACCACCCGGAAGTGATCGCCGCGGCCCGTCGCCACGACCCCGCTGCCCACGACGACGTCACCGTCTTTGCCGCCCTGCGCGGCTGGAAGAACAACTACCGATGAGAATCACCCTCAGCCTCGTGGCCGTGCTGGCCGCCCTTCTATCCGGATGTGCGACAACGACCTCGACCGATGAGGGTTCTGCCTCGACCAGCGGCCGCCCGGCCCTGGCCACCGGCCGCACCGGCCTGCCGCCGCTGGCCGACCTGAGCCCGGCGCAAGCCCCCGATCGCCGCGGCACGCCGCTTGCCGCCCTGGGCCCCGATGGCAAGCCGGTGATCCTGACGCCGGTCGACCCGCTGGATGCCGACCGCCCGGTGGACACCCAGGCCGCGGCCGCGCAACAGGATCTCTGGCAACGCATCCGCGACGGCTTTGCGATGCCCGACCTGGACAACGATCTGGTCCATGACCGCGAGGCTTTCTACGCCCGCAAGCCGGACTACCTGCAGCGCATGACCGAGCGGGGCGGACGCTACCTCTACCATGTGGTGTCCGAGATCGAAAAGCGCCACATGCCCACCGAGCTGGCCCTGCTGCCCTTCGTGGAAAGCGCCTTCAACCCGCATGCGGTGTCCACGGCCAAGGCCTCCGGCATGTGGCAGTTCGTGCCGGCCACCGGCAAGACCTTCGACCTGAAGCAGAACATCTTCCGCGATGACCGGCGCGATGTGCTGGCCTCGACCCGGGCCGCGCTGGATTACCTGCAGAAGCTCTATGGCATGTTCAACGACTGGCACCTGGCCCTGGCCGCCTACAACTGGGGCGAAGGCAGTGTGCAACGGGCCATCAAGCGCAACGAGGCCGCCGGCCTGCCCACCGATTACGAGAGCCTGCGCATGCCGCAGGAGACGCGCTACTACGTGCCCAAGCTGCAGGCGATCAAGAACATCATCGCCCACCCGGACCAGTTCGCGATTGCCCTGCCGCCACTGAAGAACCACCCCTACTTCCTGAGCGTGCCGCTGGACCGTGACATCGACGTCAGCCTGGCGGCCAAGCTGGCCGGCGTGTCGATGGAGGAGTTCCGCCAACTCAATCCGCAGGTCAACAAGCCGGTGATGCTGGCCGCCGGCACCGACCA
>JAYSCA010000384.1:0-3394 GCA_041915165.1 Ideonella sp. | reverse complement strand
CCTGGAAGGTCCGGCCGATCGCCATCACCTCGCCCACCGACTTCATCTGGGTGGTCAGGTGCGGATCGGCGGCCGGGAACTTCTCGAACGCGAAGCGCGGGATCTTGGTGACGACATAGTCGATCGACGGCTCGAACGAGGCCGGGGTCACGCCCCCGGTGATGTCGTTCTTCAGCTCGTCAAGCGTGTAGCCCACCGCCAGCTTGGCGGCGATCTTGGCGATCGGGAAGCCGGTGGCCTTGGAGGCCAGGGCCGAGGACCGCGACACGCGCGGGTTCATCTCGATCACGATCAGGCGGCCGGTTTCGGGGTTGACCGAGAACTGCACGTTCGAGCCGCCGGTGTCGACGCCGATCTCGCGCAGGATCGCGATGGAGGCATCGCGCATCACCTGGTATTCCTTGTCGGTCAGCGTCTGGGCCGGCGCGACGGTGATGGAGTCACCGGTGTGCACGCCCATCGGGTCCAGGTTCTCGATCGAGCAGACGATGATGCAGTTGTCCGCCTTGTCGCGGACGACCTCCATCTCGTATTCCTTCCAGCCGATCAGCGACTCTTCGATCAGCAGTTCGTTGGTCGGCGAGAGGTCCAGACCGCGCTTGCAGATCTCCTCGAACTCTTCCGGGTTGTAGGCGATGCCGCCGCCAGTGCCGCCCAGCGTGAAGCTGGGACGGATCACCATCGGGAAGCCACTGCCGCCGATCTCGGCCTGGATGCGCTTTTGCACCGCCCAGGCCTCTTCCATCGTGTGCGCGATGCCGGACTTGGCCGAGCCCAGCCCGATCTTGGTCATCGCGTCCTTGAACTTCAGGCGGTCTTCCGCCTTCTCGATCGCGTGCTCGTTGGCACCGATCATCTCCACGCCGTATTTGGCCAGCACACCATGCTTGTGCAGGTCCAGCGCGCAGTTCAGCGCGGTCTGGCCGCCCATGGTCGGCAGGATGGCATCCGGCCGTTCCTTGGCGATGATCTTCTCGATCACCTGCCAGGTGATCGGCTCGATGTAGGTGACGTCGGCCGTGGCCGGGTCGGTCATGATGGTCGCCGGGTTGGAGTTGACCAGGATGACCTTGTAGCCCTCCTCGCGCAGGGCCTTGCAGGCCTGGGCGCCCGAGTAGTCGAACTCACAGGCCTGACCGATGATGATCGGGCCGGCGCCGATGATGAGGATGCTCTTGAGATCTGTACGTTTTGGCATGGCTTGTCAGGTCGGGTCGGGCCTCAACCGAGGCTGGCAGTGGCGAGCTTGGCGCCAAAGCCGAGGAACAGGGTGCCCACGCTGCCGCGGGTCACACTGGCGACGCGGCGGTGGGAGCGGAAGGCGGCCGCCAGGCGGGCACCGACCAGGATCAGCGCCGTCAGGTAGAGGACGCTGAAGAATTGCAAGATCGCCCCCAGCACCAGGAAGGTCAACGCATGGTGCGGGTAGGCCGGATCGGCGAACTGAAGAAAGAAGGACAGGTAGAACAGGATGGCCTTGGGGTTGAGCAGGCTGATCACCAGCGCCCGCCGGAACGGATGCCCAGCCTCGGCCACCGGTTCGCCGGCTTCACCGCCCGAACGCCAGGCGGAGCGCAGCAGCTGCAGCCCCATCCAGCACAGGTAGGCGGCGCCGACCGACTTGATCACCAGGAACAGCGCCGGCGCCGCTTTCAGCAGCGAGGCCGCACCGGCAATCGTCAGCCCCATCAGCACCCAGTCGCCCAGAAAGACCCCCGCCGCCCCGGCAAAGCCCGCGCGCAGCCCCTGACGGGTGGCGACGGACAGCACGTAGAGCGAGTTGGGCCCCGGCAGCAGGATGATGAAGACCACGCCGAGCACGTAGGTCAAGGGGTCGGTGATGCCGAACATGGTGTCGTCTGTCCTTCAGTCTCCTCAGGCGGTCTTCTGCTCCATCAAGGCGATGAAGCGGTCGAACAAATAGCCGATGTCATGCGGCCCCGGCGAAGCTTCCGGGTGGCCCTGGAAGCAGAACGCCGGCTTGTCGGTGCGGGCCAAGCCCTGCAGCGTGCCGTCGAACAGGCTCACATGCGTGGGGCGCAGGTTGGCGGGCAAGGTGTCCGCATCCACCGCAAAGCCGTGGTTCTGGCTGGTGATCGACACGCGACCGCTGTCCAGGTCCTTGACCGGGTGGTTGGCGCCGTGGTGGCCGAACTTCATCTTGAAGGTCTTGGCCCCCGAGGCCAGCGCCATGATCTGGTGCCCCAGGCAGATGCCGAAGGTCGGCACGCCGGTCTCGATCAGTTCGCGGGCCGCGGCGATCGCGTAGTCACAGGGCTCCGGGTCGCCAGGGCCATTGGACAGGAAGACGCCATCGGGCTGCTGTTGCAGCACCTCGGCCGCCGGCGTCTGAGCCGGCACCACCGTGACGCGGCAGCCGCGCTCGGCCAGCATGCGCAGGATGTTGCGCTTCACGCCGAAGTCGTAGGCCACCACATGGAAGCGGGGCTGGGTCTGCGTGCCATAACCGGGCTGACCATCTTCGCCGGCCAGACGCCATTCGGTCTCGGTCCAGGCGTAAGGCTGGGCCGTGGTCACCACCTGGGCCAGATCCTGGCCAGCCATGCTGGGGGCGGCCTTGGCCTGGGCGATCGCCGCCTCGATGTCGGCCGGGGTCACCTGGTACCCTGCCGCGAAGGTCATGATGCAACCGTTCTGGGCACCGGTCGTGCGCAGCACCCGGGTCAGGCGACGGGTGTCGATGCCGGCGATCGCCACCGTCCCTTCGGCCACCAGATAGTCGGGCAGCGAGCGGGTGGCCCGGAAGTTGGAAAGGCGGACGGGCAGGTCCTTGATGATCAGACCAGCGGCATGGACTCGGGACGCCTCGACATCCTCATCATTGACGCCGTAGTTGCCGATGTGCGGATACGTGAGGGTCACGATCTGCCGGCTGTAGCTCGGGTCGGTGAGGATTTCTTGGTAGCCGGTGAGCGCGGTGTTGAACACCACTTCACCGACCGTCAGACCGGCTGCGCCGATCGAGGTGCCGGAAAAGACCGTGCCGTCTGCGAGTGCAAGGATTGCGGGGGGCAGGACGGGCAGCAAGGGGGAACTCCGGTATTCGCGCACCCAGCCCGTGACCCGAACCGCGCCAGGAAAACGCCTGAGGGCGCCATGGCTGCTTCGGACTCGGCAAGGACAGGTCGGAAACGGAGTTTCGCTGGGCGGCTTTGTTTTGGGGTAAACCTGCCTATTGTAGCCCAATCCTGACATGAGAGCTCGGCCTCACGCTGCGGCCGCGTGCTGTCCAGCGAAAAAGGGCGCTGCCTGACCGGCAGCGCCCATGGGCCGAACGACTCCACGCCGTGGCGTGGAGTCGCGGGCATCACCAGCCGATGTCCTGCAGCAGCGGCAGGGTCAGATCCTTCGGCGGCGCCACACGGTAGACCGG
>JAYSCA010000383.1:0-3396 GCA_041915165.1 Ideonella sp. | reverse complement strand
CTGCAGCACTGCAATCTGCAGGACGGCGCGGCTGCGACCACCGGGGTGGTGCAGCTGCCGGTGCGCAAGCGCGACATCGCCTCGCAACTGGCGATCACACCGGAGACGCTGTCCCGGCTGATGCGCAGTTTCTCCAGCAAGAACGTGATCGCCGTGGCCGGCTACACCGTGCAGGTGCTGGACGTGCCGGCCCTGCGCCGGCTCGCGCTGGGCGACTGAACCTGGCGCCCGGGAGGGCGCTGGTGGTGGTCCCCCCCGCTCAGAGGGACAGCATCTTGACCGACACCGCGCCCAGCACCACGGCGATCGCATAGCGGATCACCTTCAAGGGCGCCCGCGTGCTGATGAAGGTGCCCAGCAGGATGCCGGGAATCGAGCCGGCCAGCAAGTTGAACAGCAAGCCGTAGTTCACATTGCCCAGGCTCAGGTGGCCCAGGCCGGCGATCAGGGTCAGCGGAATGGCATGCGCCAAGTCGGTGCCCACCAGCTTGCTGGCGTTCAGGCGCAGCGGGTAGAGGTAGACCAGCATCACGGTGCCCAGCGCGCCGGCGCCGATGGAGGTCAGCGTCACCAGCACGCCCAGCAGGGCTCCCGCCAGCACCGTCAGCACGGGCTGGGCGGCCTTGAACTTCTCGACATCGCCGACCCGCAGCTTGCGGCCCATGGCGTGCAGCCAGTCCTTGCCCAGCATGCCCAGGGCCGTGATCATCAGCGCGATGCCCACGGCGCTGATGATGAAGCCGCTCTTGATCTGGTGGGTGTGGCTGAGGTTCATCCACAGCAGCGTGAGCGCCGCCGCCGGCAAGCTGCCCAGCGCCAGGCGCTTCACCACGCCCCAGTCCACCGTGCCATGGTTGTGGTGCATGGCGGTGCCGAACATCTTGGTGACGGAGGCGTACAGCAGGTCGGTCCCGACGGCGGTCTGCGGGCTGATGCCGAACAGCAGCACCAGGATCGGGGTCATCAGCGCGCCACCACCCACCCCGGTGATGCCCACGATGGTGCCGACCAGCAGACCCGCCACACCCGTGCTGAAGTCCATATGCAACCTTTTAATGTCCTGACTTGTTCAAGGCGGATTGTTGCATTGCGGTCCGGGCTTGTCCCCCCCCAGAAGCAGGGGGCGTCGCTCAGCGGGCGCTGTGCTGCAGCAGCTGGGCGACCACCGAGATGGCGATCACCGCCGGCTCCTTGCCGGTCAGGCCGGGCAGGCCGATGGGGCAGGTGAGGCGGGCCAGGGTCGAGGCCGGGATGCCGCGCTCGCGCAGGCGGTGCTGGAAGCGGGCCAGCTTGGTGGCCGAGCCGATCAGCCCGCAGAAACCGAAGTCGCCGCGCCGCAGGATGGCCTCGACGATGCGCAGGTCCAGGTCGTGGCGGTGGGTCAGCACCAGGTAGGCATCACCGGGCCGGGCCTCGGCCACCTCGTCTTCCGGGGTCTCGCTCACGCAGGGCTGGATGTGGGGTGGTGGCAGTTCGGACGGAAATTCTTTATCGCGCTCGTCCACCCACAGCACCTGGCAGGGCAGTTCGGCCAGCAGGCGCACGATCGCCCGGCCGATGTGGCCGGCGCCATGCAGTTGCAGGCGCAGCCGGGGGCCGGGATCGGTCCAGCCGGCCACGGCGTCTGCCGTCAGCGGGGCAAAGCGCAGCGTCAGGGCGCCGCCGCAGCACTGCCCCAGGCTGGGGCCCAGGGCCACCGGCCAGTCCTGGGGCGCGGTGTTCCCGTGGGCCAGACGCGCTTCGGCGCGCTGCAGCACCTGCCATTCCAGATGCCCCCCGCCGATGGTGCCGCGCACCTCGCCGGGCCGGACCAGCATCCGGGTGCCGACACCGCGTGGCACCGAGCCGCGCGCGGTCACAACCTCGACCAGCACAGCCGCGGGACCGTGCGCCAGCCAGTCCGTGGCGGTGGCTGCGTCGGGGTCCCGGGTGTCGTGCAGCGCCATGGCGGGCAACGCGGCCTCAGGCTGTGGCCCGCACCGCGGCCAGCGCAGTCAGCAGGGCTTCCGGGGTGGCGGGCGCGCGCAGCGGGGGCAGGCAGCCCGGGGCCCCGCAGGCGGCCACCGCATCGCGCAGCGCCAGGAAGACCGAGAAACCCAGCAGCAGCGGCGGCTCCCCCACCGCCTTGCTGCGGTGGATGGTGTCGGAGACGTTGCGGTTTTCGTAGAGCCGGGTGGTGAAGGCCTCGGGCACGTCGTTGGCGGTCGGGATCTTGTAGGTGGACGGCGCGTGCGTCATCAGCTTGCCGGTCTGCGGGTGCCAGACCAGCTCCTCGCTGGTCAGCCAGCCCATGCCCTGCACAAAGCCGCCTTCCACTTGGCCGATGTCCAGTGCCGGGTTGAGCGACTGGCCGACGTCGTGCAGCAGATCGGCCTGCAGCAGCTTCCACTCGCCGGTCAGCGTGTCCAGCAGCACCTCGGCCAGGGCTGCACCGTAGGCGAAGTAGAAGAAGGGCTTGCCGGTCAGTGTCTCGCGGTCCCAGTGCAGGCCGGGGGTGGCGTAATAACCATCCGACCAGAGCTGCACCCGGGCCGCGTAGGCCTGCTGCACCAGGGCTGTGAAGCCGAGCTGCTGTCCGTCCGGACCCCAGGCCTGGCCGGCCTCGAAGCGCACGGTCTCGGGCTCCACGCCCCAGGCCTGGGCGGCCACGCCGGCCAGCCGGGCCCGCACCTGGCGGGCCGCGTCCTGGGCGGCCTTGCCGTTCAGGTCGGAGCCGGTGGAGGCCGCCGTGGCCGAGGTGTTGGCCACCTTGCTGGTGTCGGTGGCGGTCACCCGCACCTGCGCCAGCGGCAGCCCGAGCTCATGGGCCACCACCTGGGCCACCTTGGTGTTCAGGCCCTGACCCATCTCGGTGCCGCCGTGGTTCACCAGCACCGTGCCGTCCAGGTACACATGCACCAGCGCGCCGGCTTGGTTGAACTGGGCCACGTTGAACGAGATGCCGAACTTCACCGGCGTCAGCGCCAAGCCCTTCTTCAGCCAGCGGCTCTGGGCGTTGAAGGCCTGCACGGCGGCGCGGCGCTCGGCGTAGCGGGCGTCCTGGGCCAGGGTCTGCGTCAAGGGGTCGATGATGTTGTCCTCGACCGTCTGCAGATAGGGCGTGACATCGTGGCCGCGGCCATCCTCGGGCGTGCCGTACCAGTTGGCGCGCCGCACCTCGAACGGGTCTCGGCCGAGCGTGCGGGCGATGTCGTCCATGATCATCTCGATGGCCAGCGCGCCCTGCGGCCCGCCAAAGCCACGGAAGGCCGTGTTGCTCTGGGTGTGGGTGCGGGGCAGGTGGCCGTGGATGGAGACGTCGGGCAGCCAGTAGGCGTTGTCGAAGTGGCAGATGGCTCGGGTCAGCACCGGTGGCGACAGGTCGGCTGAGTGACCGGCCTGGCCCAGCATGGTCAC
>JAYSCA010000382.1:0-3414 GCA_041915165.1 Ideonella sp. | reverse complement strand
TTGGTGTAGCGGCCATCGGCCATGTCGCGCATGAGCTGCTGCACCTGGGCGTACCCCTGGGCCACTTGGTCCGGCGACAAGCCGCCGGCGGCGATCAGGATCAGCGCGTCGAACACTTCCTCATTGAGCCCCGAGGTGCCCGAGAGCGCATCAAAACGCTGCTCGACCGCCGAGGCCAGCCGGTGCCGGAAGTCTGGCTCCCGCTGCAGGCGGTACAGCAGATGCGACATGCCCAGCGCCACGTGCCGGGCCTCGTCCCGCGCCGCCAGCCGGGCGATCTGGCGCGTCAGCGGGTCGGGCGCCTGGGTCTGCAGGAACTGCAGCAGGTTCACGAAGGTGCCTTCGCCCAGCACCGACAGCAGGAAACTCGCGACCGAGAAATCGGGCTCGTCCAGCAGGCTCTTGAGGGAGGCCTGCCCGCCGGCGGTGGACAGGGCCGGCGCCGAACCGCCGTGGCGGATACGGCGGGTGAACACCTCGATGTGGCGGGCTTCGTCACAGACCTGCATGGCCAGCGCAGCCTGCATCTCACGGAAGTGCGGATGCAGCTGACCGAGAAAGCGCGCCGGCACCAGCAGGGCCGCGTTCTCGTTCTCGATCATGTAGGTCATGACCTGGACGATGGCCTGTTCGACCGGCACCGGCAGGTCCACCGGCTGCGACCAGTCGATGGCCTGGTCCGGGTTCCACTGGGCCGCCACCGCCTGGGCATACAGGTCGGCCGCACTGTCGCTCCAGGCCTCGTCCTTGTGCGTCAACCGGAAGGGGTAGACGGGCGCCCCCGCCTCCACCGTGGCGCCCCGCGCAGCCAGGCCCCAGTGCGACCGGGCCTCCTCGGCCACCGCACCCGTTTGGGCGGGGTCGATCGCGCCGGTGGACTCGGCACCGCGCCAGCGGCCGCTCTGCATGCCGCCCCGGGAGACCCGCGCCTCGCCCAAGGCATCCGCGGGCGCCTCAAAGCCGTGCCCCTGGCTGCGGCACCAGTCCGCCAGCTGGATGGCCCAGGCCGGCGACGTGCCCCGCACCCCCAGCACGCCGCCCACCGGCAGTGCCGCCAGCGCGTGCTTGACCAGCAGATGGGCGCCGGCGTCGAAGCCCAGGGCCTCAATATCGATATGCCGGCTCGGTGATGTGGCCTTGATCGTCATAGAAGTGCTCATCGCTCACCGCTCGTTCCAGCAGGGCGTAGCCGCTGGTGCGGCCCCGGTGCCAGGCCCTGAGACCTTCGAGCTCCAGCAGCGGCCGCACGGCCGGGTCGTTCCAGTCCATACCCAGCAGGATCTCGCCAAAACGCTGGGCGACATCGGCCGGCACGCCCGGGCTGACCGTCATGTTGCAGTGGTCGAACAGACCGGTGCTGGCCACGATGCGGCAGCCGCCGGCGGGCAGCGTCCCCTCGTGCGCAAAGGCCCGCTGGTTGCCCGCGATCATCCAGGCCGCGTCGATCTCGCCCTTCATCAGCGCCAGCGCCGCGTCGCGCTCGCCGCCGATGTGGTCACCGTGCTTGCCGCCCAGCACATCGAAGCGACGGGCCGTGTAGTCGCGCCCGGCCACCAGATCGGCCTGGTGGCGCAGGTGGTCCAGCGGAATCAGAGTGGCCTGGGGCGAATCGATCGCGCCGAAGCCGATGGTCTTGCCGCGCAGATCGGCCAGGCCTTGCACCGGGCTCTCGCTGCGCACCACCAGCACGGAGGCCAGATCCATGTCGCTGTCGCGCATGGCCAGGGCCTGCACCTGCTGGCCGCGTGCGCGGGCCATGCGCTCGGCCCGCACCCAGGCCAGCGGCGAGTTCCAGGCAAAGGCGATGTCACCTTTGAACTGGGCCTCGACCTGGGTCTCGTAATTGGAATAGAGCAGGTAGTCGAAGGCAAAGCCGCGTTCGGCGAAGTAGGCCTTGAAGCCTTCCCAGATGGTGACCACCTTGGGCGCATAGGCCACCGCCCCCAGCATCCACGGTTGTGCTTGCGTCATGTCGGGTGTCCTCCGTTCAGGCCAGCGGCAGGCCGCACAGGGCGCGGCCGATGAAGTCGTACAGCACGTCCGAGGTCGGCGCCATCACCGAGGCCGCGCGGGCATCCCGGAACAGGCGCTCGATGCCCACGTCCTTGCGGAAGGCGGCGCCGCCCCCGATGCGCATCGCGGTGTCGGTCACTTCCAGTGCGGCCTCGGCGGCTGAGGCCTTGACCTCCAGCACGCGCAGCATCGCATCCGGCCGCCCCGCCGCCAGGGCCGCGACGGTGTCATCGCGCAGCAGCCGGGCCTGGTCGACGCGGATGCGCGCGCGAGCCAGGTAGGCGCGGATGGTGGGCAGATCGGCCAGCGAGCTGTTGCTCTCGGTAAAGCGGGTGCGCGTCAAGTGGGTGGTCACACGCGCCAGCGCGCCCTCCATCAGGCCGATGGAGGCCGAGGCGATCAGCGTCGCGAACACCGGCAGCTCCTCGCCGTTCATGATGTCGGCACCGGCCCCGTCCGCCCCCAGCATGGCGTCCGCCGCGACCACCACGCCCTGCGCCGTCACCGGTGCCGAAGCATTGCCACGCAGGCCCAGGCCGTCATAGCGGGCCGGGATGCTCAGCCCCTCGGCCCGGCTGCTGACCAGCCACAGCGTGCTGGCGCCTTCGGCGGCCGCCGGCTGCGAGGACCAGACATACGAGTCGGCTTCTCCGGCCGAGGTGACCATGCTCTTCTGTCCGTCGAGCTGGTAGCCATCGGCCAGACGCTTGGCCACGCCCACCGGGGCCCAGAAATGGCTGCGCGAGCCGACCTCGGACCAGGCCAGGGTCGTCACATGGCGACCGGCCGCAATCTCGCGACGCACGGCTTGCGTGCCGTGCTTTTCGATCAGGACGGTGCCCGCATAGTGCATGCACACCACCATCGCGGTGGACGGACAGTCTTGCGCGATGCGCTCCACCACCGCAGCGGCTTCACGAAGACCACCGCCCAGGCCACCCACGGACCGGTCGCTGACCAGGCCCAGCAGCCCCGCCTGCCCCAGGGCCTGCAACGCGGCACGTGGGAAGCGCCCCTCTCGGTCCGTCTCCAGTGCGGCGGGCGCGATGGTGTTCTGGACAATGGGTTCCAACAGGGCGAGGTGGCTCATGTGATGCGACTCCGGGGGTGGGCCGCCGGCAGACCATGCATCGGCAGATCCTTACCCGTGGCGTCGGGCCCAGGCCCTGAAGCGACTAATGAGTGCAGACCTGCAACACGCCCTGCCTGGCGGCAGATGAAGGACCATGACAACCAAGCCATGACCCCATGCAAATCATTATTGCACCGGGTATCGATGAAGACCGCGTGACGGTGCGGTGGGGCGGAAGGCAGCCGGAGTCGAACCGACCAGGGAGCGGCTGACGCCCCCTACCGGGTTTGAAGCCCGGGCGCACCACCGGATGCGTTTGCCTTCCAGAA
>JAYSCA010000381.1:0-3443 GCA_041915165.1 Ideonella sp. | reverse complement strand
ACCTGCGAAAACGGCGAATACAAGGTCGTCGAAGGCCTGGAGATCGATGCCTTCTCGCAAGAATGCATCAACAAGACCCTGGCCGAGCTGGAAGGCGAAAAGGACGGCGTCAAGCATCTGCTGTGATACCCTGAGCCACGCCTTTCCCAAGCGGGACAGGCCACGCTAAGCTGCGAAGCCGGTGAGCGCCCACGCGCCGCCGGCTTTTTTCTTGTCCACTGCCCCGCCCATGACCGCTGCCACCCCGCTCCGCCATCCACGCGACGTGCTCTTCGAGGAGGGCGACGCCGTGCCCGACCTGCCCGTCTGTGACCATTACTGCGGGGTCGAGGTCCGCATGCGCAAGAGCCTGGCGCTGCAGGCCGAACTCGGCCCGGTGTTCGACGTGACGCTGGATGGCGAAGATGGCGCCCCGGTGGGAGGCGAGGTCGAGCATGCCCACCTGATGGCCGAGCTGGCCACCTCGGACCTCAACCGGTTTGGCCGCGTGGGCGCGCGCGTGGTGCCGTTCGACCACCCGGCCTTCCTGCCGATGCTGGACGTCCTGCTGCCCAAGGCCGGCAACCGGCTGGCCTACCTCATGATCCCCAAACCGCGCCACCTGCAGGACCTGGAACAGGCCGCCGCGGCGGTGGATCAACTTTCCGCCTCCCATGGGCTGACACGCCCGCTGCCACTGCACGCCCTGGTCGAGACCCATGGCGCGTTGCGCGACGTGTTCGCGATGGCCGCCCATCCCCGCATCGAGTCGCTCTCCTTCGGGCTGATGGATTTCGTCTCCGCCCACCGCGGCGCCATTCCCCAGTCGGCGATGGGGGTCGAGGGGCAGTTCCGGCATCCGTTGGTGCTGCGCGCCAAGCTGGAGATCGCCGCCGCCTGCCATGCCGCCAGCAAGGTGCCCTCGCACTGTGTGGTGACCGAGTTCAAGGACAGCGATGCGCTGCAGCAGGCGGCCGAGCAGGCCTGCCGGCAACTGGGCTACACCCGCATGTGGAGCATCCACCCGGACCAGATCCGCCCCATCGTCGATGCCTTCTCGCCCACCGCGGCGGAAATCGACCAGGCGGTCGACATCCTGATGGCCGCCCAGGCCAACGACTGGGCCCCCATCCGGCACCAGCACCGCGGACGCGACCAACTGCATGACCGCGCCAGCTACCGCTACTTCTGGCAGGTCCTGCAGCGCGCCCATCGCACCGCGTTCAGCCACGGGCCGCAGCTGCCCGAAGAGGTTCTGACGGCGTTTTTCGGTGAAAAACCGGCCGGCTGACACCAGCGGTCACCGAATTTCACCAATGAAGGCGCACAATCTCGCCTGTTTTTTCCACCACCGTTCCCCCAAGGAGTGATACGCATGATTCGTGCGATCCTGACCGCCGCCTTGTCGCTGGGCCTGCTGGGCGCCCAAGTCGCCCACGCCGCCGAACCGGCGAAGACCAAGGCGAGCAAGAGCTCGCATGCCAAGAAGTCCACGGCCAAGGCGGCCGCCCCCGCGGCAGACATGCCGCTGCCGCCCGCCGACGGTCAGCAGACGGCCGCCGCCGCCCTGGTCGACTACGGCCACTATGACTGCGAGTTCAGCCAGACGGTCAACGTCAAGGCCAACCCGAAGAACGATGGCTATGTCGATGTGGTGTTCGGCAAGAACATCTACACGATGAAGCCCGTGCTGTCGTCCACCGGTGCCGTGCGCCTGGAAGACGTGCGGGGCAAGACCCTGATGCTGCAGATCGCCTACAAGTCCATGCTGATGGACACGCAGGCCGGCCGCCGTCTGGTGGACGAATGCGTGAGCGAGCAGCAGCTGGCCGCCAAGAAGGCCGCCGAAGGCACGCCGCACCAAGCCCTGCTGGTCGCCCCCAACACGGCCAAGGTGGAAGCCAAGCAGTGAACAGCCAAGCGCTGCTGCGCTGCTGATGCCAAAAGCGGGCCCTTGAGGCCCGCTTTTTTTTGGCACGCCAGCCCGCGCCGATCCCCCTGCGTCAGTCTCATGTATGCACGAAGTATGTAGAATTCATGCATACCGAAATTTTCGGAGTCCCCGGAGAGACGGATGGAAGCAACGGTTGCTGAACGTGGGCAGATCACCCTGCCCAAAGCCGTGCGGGATGCCCTGGGCCTGACCAAGGGAACGATCCTGAAGGTCGAGCTGGAAGGCGCACGCATCGTGCTCAGCAAGGACGTTTCCGACGCCATCTCCAAAGCCCGTGGCCGCTTCAAGCTGGACGGCTTTGCCGACACCGACGACGCGATGCGCAGCATCCGCGGCCGCGCGCCCGGCGACCCCCTGGATGTCTGATCACCGATGATCGCCATCGACTCCTCCGTGCTGATCGACCTGCTGGCCAACGGCCCCGCCGCGGATGCGGCCGAGGCCTGCCTGCGGCAGTCGCTCAGCATCGGTCCGGTCGTCGTCTGCGATGTGGCCCTGACCGAGGTCTGCACCGCCCTGCGCAACGGCACCGAGGTGCTGGACGTGCTGGAGGAGATGGGGGTGCGTTTCTCATCCACCGAATCGAAATCGGCCATCCGGGCCGGCGAGATGCAGCGGCGCTACCGCCAGCGCGGCGGCCGCCGTGAACGCACCCTGCCCGACTTTCTCGTGGGCGCCCATGCCCTGCTGCAATGTGACGCCCTGATCACCCGCGACGACACCTTCTTTCGCGACTACTTCAAGGGGCTCAAGGTCATCGTGCCGCACGCGGCCTGACACCCCGTTTCCGTTTCACCCCTGGAGAGCACACCATGCTGCAAGCCTACCGCCAACATGCCGCCGAACGCGCCGCGCTCGGCATCCCGCCGCTGCCGCTCGACGCCAAGCAAGTGGCCGAGCTGATCGAGCTGATCAAGAACCCGCCGGCCGGCGAAGAAGCCTTCCTGCTGGACCTGATCACCCACCGCGTGCCGCCGGGCGTGGATGACGCCGCCAAGGTCAAGGCCTCGTTCCTGTCGGCCGTGGCCCACGGCGAACTGAAGGTCGGCCTGATCTCCAAGGCCAAGGCCACCGAGCTGCTGGGCACCATGGTGGGCGGCTACAACGTGCATCCGCTGATCGAGCTGCTGGACGACGCTGAAGTGGCCGATGTCGCCGCTGCGGGTCTGAAGAAGACCCTGCTGATGTTCGACTACTTCAACGACGTGGCCGCCAAGGCCAAGGCCGGCAATGCCAAGGCCAAGGAAGTGGTGCAAAGCTGGGCCGATGCCGAATGGTTCACCAGCCGCCCCGAGGTCGAGAAGAAGATCACCATCACCGTCTTCAAGGTGCCCGGTGAGACCAACACCGACGACCTGTCGCCCGCCCCGGACGCCTGGAGCCGCCCGGACATCCCGCTGCACTACCTGGCGATGCTGAAGAACACCCGTCCCGACGCGGCCTTCAAGCCCGAGGAAGACGGCAAGCGCGGCCCGATGCAGTTCATCGAGGACCTGAAGAAGAAGGGCCA
>JAYSCA010000380.1:0-3457 GCA_041915165.1 Ideonella sp. | reverse complement strand
TGCCCCAGGCTGAGCAGGTCGAAGGACTGGTGGGTGAGGTCGCGGGACGGCATGGGGGCTCCTGGTGGCTCCGAGGGGATCAACAACTCACTGCAGCACGGCCACGGTCTGGCCGGCCTGGACGGCGCCGCCTTCCTGGCTGGCGACGCGCCAGACGGTGCCGGCGCGCGGGGCGGTTATGGGAAATTCCATCTTCATGGACTCGACGACGACCAGCGGCTGGCCGGCCTGCACCGTGTCACCGGGCTGGACCAGCACCTGCCAGACGCTGCCCTGCACGGCGCTGGCCACCGGCTGGGCGCCCTCGGGCAGGTCGTCGTCGGCCGGCGGTGGCGCGGCATGGGCCTCCTCGTGCACATGCTCGGCCTGGCCGGCGGCGCGCCAGCGCTCCCGCTCGGCTTCGAAGGCGGCCTGCTGCCGGGCCTTGAAGGCCGCGATGCTCTCGGCCTCGCGGGCCAGGAAGGCGCGGTAGTCGCGCAGGCTGAAGGTGGTCTCCTCGATGTGCAGGTGGGCGCGGCCCAGCGGGAAGTCCTGCCGCAGCTGCATCAGCTCGGCCTCGCTGACCGGGTAGAAGCGCAGCTGGTCGAAGAAGCGCAGCAGCCAGGGCTGGCGGAACTCGGGCGCGGCGCCTTCGCCGTGGCGCCAGCGGTTCCACATCTGCACCGTGCGGCCGACGAACTGGTAGCCGCCGGGGCCTTCCATGCCGTAGACGCAGAGGTAGGCCCCGCCGATGCCCACCGCGTTCTCGGGCGTCCAGGTGCGGGCCGGGTTGTACTTGGTCGTGACCAGGCGCTGGCGCGGGTCCACCGGCGTGGCCACCGGCGCGCCCAGGTACACATCGCCCAGGCCCATGACCAGGTAGCGGGTGTCGAAGAACAGCTGCTGCACGGCCTCGGCGCTGGGCAGGTCGTTGATGCGGCGGATGAACTCGATGTTGCTGGGGCACCAGGGCGCGTCGGGCCGCACCGAGTGCATGTACTTCTCGATCGCCAGCCGGGTCTGCGAGTCGTTCCAGGCCAGCGGCAGGTGCACCACGCGGCTGGGCACGGCCATGTCGTCCACGGCGGGCAGGCGGGCTTCTTCTTCCTGCAGGATGCGCAGCAGCGCGGCGCGCGGCAGGCGAGCCGGGTCGAAGTGCACCTGCAGCGAGCGGATGCCGGGGGTGAGGTCGATCAGCCCCGGCAGGCCACCGGCGGCCTGGCGGGCCTGCAGCGCGGTCATCAGCACATGCACCCGCAGGCGCAGCTCGATGTCCAGCACCAGCGGGCCGAACTCGACCAGCAGGTAGCGGTCGCCGGCCTGGCGGATGACCATCGCGGGCACCTCGTCGCGCGCCGGGTCCTCCAGCACGATGGGGCTGGGGCAGGCGGTGGCGTCGTCCTGCGGGGTGGCGGGCAGCTGGGCCTGCTGGGGATCGGCGCCGGGCCCGCTCAGGGCGGCCAGGGCCGCTTCCAGCTGGGCGCTGCGCTGGGCCGCCTGGTCCAGGCTCAGGCGGTGGAAGCGCACCGTGTCGCCGGGGCGCAGCTGGCCCAGCTTCCACAGCTCGGCATCCACCACCACGGCCGGGCAGACGAAGCCGCCCAGGCTGGGGCCGTCGGGGCCCAGGATCACCGGCATGTCGCCGGTGAAGTCGATCGCGCCGATGGCGTAGGCGTTGTCGTGGATGTTGGACGGGTGCAGCCCCGCCTCGCAGCCATCGCGGCGGGCCCATTGCGGCCGCGGCCCGATCAGGCGCACGCCGGTGCGGCTGGAGTTGTAGTGCACCTGCCAGTCGGTGCCGAAGAACATGGCCACGTCGTCGGGCGTGAAGAAGTCCGGCGCGCCGTGCGGGCCGTAGAGCACGCCCACGTCCCAGTGGTGGCCGATGGCGGGCTGCAGGCTGGCGGGCGTGCCGCGGCCGGCCAGGCCCTGGTCGAGCGCGGCCTGCGGGGCGGCCAGGTGGACCATGTCGCCCACCCGCAGGGTGCGGCCGGCGTGACCACCGAACTGGCCCAGTGTGAAGGTGCTGCGGCTGCCCAGGTAGAGCGGCACATCCAGGCCGCCGCCGACGGCGATGGCCAGCCGGCAGCCGGTGTCGGCCAGGCGGCCCACGGCCAGCACACCGCCCGCGGGCACGGCGATGGCCTGCCACATGGGCATGGGCACGCCGTCGAGGGTGACGGGCGCGGGCGCACCGGTGACGGCCACCACCGCCGCGGTGTGGAAGCGCAGCGTGGGTCCGGCCATCGTGCATTCCAGCGCGGCGGCGTCGGCGGCGTTGCCCACTAGCGCGTTGGCCACCCGGTGGCCATAGGCGTCCATCGGGCCGGAGGGCGGCACGCCCACGTCCCAGTGGCCCTGGCGGCCGGGCCAGTCCTGCACGGTGGTCTGCACGCCGCCGTCCAGCACCTCGAAGGCCTGGGCCACATGGCGCAGCGTGCCCAGGAAGCGGGTGGTCTGCCGGCCTTGCTGGAAGGTGGGCTCGGCCAGGACCTGGCGCAGGTAGGCCAGGTTGGTCTCGATGCCGGCGATGCGGGTGTCGGCCAGGGCCTGCTGCAGCGCGGCCAGCGCCGCCTCGCGGGTGTCGGCGGTGACGATCAGCTTGGCCAGCATCGGGTCGTAGTGGGCGGGCACCTCGGTGCCGCGCTCGACCCAGGTGTCCAGCCGCAGCGGGTGGGGGCCCGGGCCGGCCTGGGCGCCGGCGGGCCAGCACACCTCGGTCAGCACCCCGGTGCTGGGCTGGAAGTTGCGCGCCGGGTCCTCGGCATAGAGGCGCACCTGGATGGACGCGCCGCGCAGCGTGGGCTGCAGCGTGTGCAGCGGCGGCAGCGTGCCCGCGGCCAGCTGCACCATCCAGGCCACCAGGTCCACGCCGCTGACCTGCTCGGTCACGCCGTGCTCCACCTGCAGGCGGGTGTTCACCTCCAGGAAGTAGAAGGCGCCGGTGGCCGCGTCGTAGACGAACTCCACCGTGCCGGCGCTGCGGTAGCGCACCCGCTGGGCCAGCGTGACGGCGGTGGCGTGCAGGGCCTGGCGCTGGGCGTCGCTCAGGCCGGGGGCGGGGGTCTCCTCGATCACCTTCTGGTTGCGGCGCTGGGCCGAGCAGTCGCGCTCGCCCAGGGCGATGACCTGGCCCTGGCCGTCGCCAAAGACCTGCACCTCGATGTGGCGGGCCTGCTCGACGTACTTTTCCAGGAACAGGCCGGCGTCCTTGAAGTTGGCGCTGGCCAGGCGTTGCACGGCCCCGAAGGCTTCGGCCAGTTCGGCGTCGTTGCGCACCAGGCGCATGCCGATGCCACCGCCGCCGGCCGTGCTCTTGAGCATCACCGGGTAGCCGATGCGGGCGGCCTCCGCCTGGGCATGGGGCAGGTCGCTCAGCAGGCCCGAGCCGGGCAGCAGGGGCACCTGGCAGGCCTCGGCCAGTTCGCGTGCGGTGTGCTTGAGGCCGAAGGCCTGCATGTGCTCCGGGCTCGGGCCG
>JAYSCA010000379.1:0-3464 GCA_041915165.1 Ideonella sp. | reverse complement strand
TCGACCCGACGTCGGAAGGCCTCAAGCGCGCCGCCGAGATGGGCCTGAAGACCACCGCCGACGGGGTGGACGGCCTGTTGCCTCATGTGCAGGCCGATGGCATCCAGATCGCCTTCGACGCCACCAGCGCCTATGTGCACGCGGAGAACAGCCGCAAGCTCAACGCGCTGGGGGTGATGATGATCGACCTGACCCCCGCGGCCATCGGCCCCTACTGCGTGCCGCCGGTGAACCTGAAGCAGCACGTGGGCCAGAAGGAGATGAACGTCAACATGGTCACCTGCGGGGGCCAGGCCACCATCCCGATGGTGGCGGCCATCTCCCGCGTGCAGCCGGTGACCTACGGCGAGATCGTCGCCACCGTGGGCAGCAAGTCGGTCGGCCCGGGCACGCGCAAGAACATCGATGAGTTCACCCGCACCACCTCGGGCGCGGTGGAGAAGGTGGGCGGCGCGCAGAAGGGCAAGGCCATCATCATCATCAACCCGGCCGACCCGCCGCTGATCATGCGCGACACGGTGCACTGCCTGACCGCGACCACGCCGGACCAGCCGAAGATCACCGCCTCCATCCACGCCATGATCGCCGAGGTGCAGAAGTACGTGCCCGGCTACAAGCTGATCAATGGCCCGGTGTTCGACGGCCATCGCGTGTCGGTGTTCCTGGAGGTCGAAGGGCTGGGGGACTTCCTGCCCAAGTACGCTGGCAACCTGGACATCATGACCGCCGCCGCGGCCCGCACCGCCGAGATGTTCGCCGAGGAGATCCTCAAGGGCGAACTTCAGCTTCAACCGATCGCCGCCTGAGGAGACCCACCATGAGCCTGCAAGGCAAGAAGATCACCGTCCACGACATGACGCTGCGGGACGGCATGCACCCCAAGCGCCACCAGATGACGCTGGACCAGATGAAGACCATCGCGGTGGGGCTGGACCAGGCCGGGGTGCCGCTGATCGAAGTGACCCACGGCGATGGCCTGGGCGGCAGCTCGGTCAACTACGGCTTCCCGGCCCACACCGACGAGGAATACCTGTCGGCGGTGATCCCGCTGATGACGCAGGCCAAGGTCTCGGCGCTGCTGCTGCCGGGCATCGGCACCGTCGAGGACCTGAAGCGGGCCCATGCGCTGGGCGTGAACACCCTCCGGGTGGCGACCCACTGCACCGAGGCCGATGTCTCCGAACAGCACATCGGCATGGCCCGCCAGCTGGGCATGGACACGGTCGGCTTCCTGATGATGGCGCACATGAACACGCCCGAAGGGCTGGTCCGCCAGGCCAAGCTGATGGAGAGCTACGGCGCCAACTGCATCTACGTGACCGACTTGGCCGGGCACCTGCTGCCCGACACCGTGAAGGCGCGGGTGCGCGCGGTGCGTGACGCGCTCCGGCCGGAGACCGAGCTGGGCTTCCACGGCCACCACAACCTGGCCATGGGGGTGGCCAACTCGATCGCCGCGATCGAGGCCGGGGCCAACCGCGTGGATGCGGCGGCGGCCGGCCTGGGCGCGGGCGCGGGCAACACGCCGATGGAGGTGCTGGTGGCGGTCTGTGACCTGATGGGCATCGCCACCGGGGTGGACGTGTTCAAGATCCAGGACGTGGCCGAGGACCTGGTGGTGCCGATCATGGACTTCCCGATCCGCCTCGACCGCGATGCGCTGACGCTGGGCTATGCCGGGGTGTACGGCTCCTTCCTGCTGTTCGCCAAGCGGGCGGAGAAGAAGTACGGCGTGCCGGCGCGGGAGATCCTGGTCGAGATGGGCCGGCGCGGCATGGTCGGCGGCCAGGAAGACATGATCGAAGACACCGCCATGACGCTGGCACGGGCCCGGGGCCTGATGCCGGTCGCGGCCTGAACCCCCAGGGAGACACGATGAGCGCTGCAACCCCCCTCACCGAAGCCGGCACCAGCCGCTTGGCCCGCATCCGCGAAGGCGAGCTGGACCTGCAACTGCACTACAACGACGCTGGCGCGGGCGCCGAGACGGTCGTGATGCTGCATGGCTCCGGCCCCGGCGCCACCGGCTGGGCCAACTTCAACCGCAATGTGGCGCCGCTGGTGGCGGCCGGCTACCGGGTGATCCTGATGGACTGCCCGGGCTGGGGCCAGAGCGATCCCATCGTCAGCACCGGGTCCCGGTCGGACCTGAACGCGACCGCGCTGAAAGGCCTGCTCGACGTGCTCGACATCCCGCAGGCCCACCTGATCGGCAACTCCATGGGCGGCCACAGCGCGGTGGCCTTCACGCTGCGCTACCCCGAACGGGTCGGCAAGCTGGTGTTGATGGGCGGCGGCACCGGCGGGGCCAGCCCCTTCGTGCCCATGCCCACCGAGGGCATCAAGCTGCTCCAGGGCCTGTACCGCGAGCCGACCATCGAGAACCTGAAGAAGATGATGGCCGTGTTCGTGTTCGATCCGGCCAGCCTGACCGAAGAGCTCTACCAGGCGCGCCTGGCCAACATGCTGGCGCGGCGCGACCACCTGGAGAACTTCGTCAAGAGCCTGCAGGCCAATCCGCGTCAGTTCCCGGACTTCGGCCCGCGGCTGGGCGAGATCGGCGCCGAGACCCTGGTGGTGTGGGGCCGCGAGGACCGCTTCGTGCCGATGGACACCGGCCTGCGCCTGCTGGCCGGCATTCCCAAGGTCGAGCTGCATGTGTTCAACCGCTGCGGCCACTGGGCGCAGTGGGAGCATGCGGACAGCTTCAACCGCCTGGTGGCGGACTTCCTGTCGCGCTGACCGGCCGGCCGCCTCAGCGCAGGCTGAAGGCGGTCGTCGTCAGCGGGCCCGTCAGCGTCTCCAGCAGGGGGATCAGGGGCTTGAGTTCGACATAGCGGTTGGCCACCCGCACCGCGTACTGGAAGAAGCGCGGCAGGTCGGCGCTGTACTTGGGCTTGCCGTCGCGGTGCTTGAGGCGGCAGAAGATGCCCAGCACCTTCAGGTGGCGCTGCAGGCCCATCCACTCCAGCTGGCGCCAGAACTCGCCGAAGTCGGCGTCCACCGGCAGGCCGGCCTTGCGCGCGGCCTCCCAGTAGCGCACCGCCCAGTCCAGCTCGCGCTCTTCGTCCCAGGACAGGAAGGCGTCGCGCAGCAGCGAGGCCACGTCGTAGCTGATCGGGCCGCGCACCGCGTCCTGGAAGTCCAGGATGCCGGGATTGGGCTCGGTCACCATCAGGTTGCGCGGCATCCAGTCACGGTGCACCGCCACCGTGGGCTGGGCCAGGGCGCTGGCCACCAGCCGGTCGCAGATGCGCTGCCAGCGGGCCTGCTGCTCGGTGGTCCAGGTCACGCCGTACTCGCGCTGCACGCACCACTCGGGGAACAGCGCCAGTTCGCGCCGCAGCAGCGCGTCGTCGTAGGGCGGCAGGCTGCTGGCGTCCACCTTGGCCTGCCACTGCACCAGCGCGGCCACGGCCTCGCGCATCAGGCGCTCGGCCTGGGCGCCGCCGTCGGCCTGCACC
>JAYSCA010000378.1:0-3472 GCA_041915165.1 Ideonella sp. | reverse complement strand
TGGGGCAGGTGCTCGAACACGGGTTCGGCCGCGGGCGGCGGCGCCAGCACCACGGCCGGGGCCTCGTCGTCCAGCGGGGCGGCCTCGGCCGCCTCCGCGGCGGGTTCGGCGTCCGCGGGATCGGACTCCACCGCGGTATCGCCCTCGGTTTCGGCCGGCGCCTCGACCGACGGCTCAGCGACGGGGGCCTCGGCCGCAGGGGCTTGCGCCGCCACGTCGGCCTGGACCGCCTCTGCCTCAGCCTGGGCTTGCCCGGCCGCCAGCGCCCGGGCCTCGGTCTCGGCCAACCAGACGGTGGTCAGCGTGTCCAGCAGGGTCGGGCCGATGTTGCCGGCCACCGCCACGCGGCGGCCGCAACGCTCGACCAGCTGCGCGGTCAGCGAGGTGGTGGTGGTCTTGCCGTTGGTGCCGGTGATGGCCAGCACCTTGGGCGCATAGCCCCAGTCGGCCTTCAGGTCGGCCAGCGCGCGGGCGAACAGGTCCAGCTCGCCGTTGACCGGCACGCCCACCGCCTGGGCCGCCTGCAGCAGCGGCTGCAGCTCAGGCTTCAGCGGCGACAGGCCCGGGCTCTTGAGCAGCAACCGGGCATCGTCCAGCGTCTCGGCCGTCAGCGCACCGCTGAAGAAGGTGGCGGCCGGCACCTCGGCGGCCAGCGCCGCCGCCTGCGGCGGGTTGGCGCGCGAATCCCAGACCCGGATGCGCGCCGCCCCGTGGCGGGCGCACCAGCGCGCCATCGCCAGGCCGGAGTCACCCAGGCCCAGGATCAGCACGGACAGGTCGTTCAGATGCTTCATCGTCTTGCCTTCAACGCAGCTTCAGACTGGCCAGACCGACCAGGCACAGCAGCATCGTGATGATCCAGAAGCGGATCACCACCTGGGTCTCGTTCCAGCCGGACTTCTCGAAGTGGTGGTGCAGCGGCGCCATCTTCAGCAGGCGCCGGCCCTCGCCGTACTTCTTCTTCGTGTACTTGAAGTAGCTGACCTGCAGCATCACCGACAGGGCCTCGGCCACGAACACGCCGCCCATCACGCCCAGCAGAATCTCCTGCCGCGTGATGACCGCGATGGTGCCCAGCGCGCCGCCCAGCGACAGCGCACCGACATCGCCCATGAAGACCTGGGCCGGATGGGCGTTGAACCACAGGAAGGCCAGCCCGGCGCCGACCATGGCGGCGCAGAAGATCATCAGCTCACCCGCCCCGGGGATGTAGGGGAACAGCAGGTACTTGGAATAGACCGCGTTGCCCACCACATAGGCAAAGATGGCCAGCGCCCCCGAGACCAGCACCACCGGCATGATGGCCAGGCCGTCCAGCCCGTCGGTCAGGTTGACCGCGTTGCTGGCGCCGACGATGACGAACCAGGTCAGGGCCATGAAGCCGAACACGCCCAGCGGGTAGCTGACGCTCTTGAAGAAGGGCAGCATCAGGTCGGCCTTGGGCGGCAGCTCGTTGGAGAAGCCGCTCTGCACCCAGCGGATGAACAGCTCGAACACCCGCACATTGGTGGTCTCCGACACGCTGAAAGCCAGGTAGAGCGCCGCCACGACGCCGATCAGCGTCTGCCAGAAGAACTTCTCGCGCGAACGCATGCCCTCGGGGTTTTTGTCGACGACCTTGCGCCAGTCGTCGGTCCAGCCGATGGCGCCGAAGCCGAAGGTCACCAGCATCACGACCCAGACGAAACGGTTGCTCCAGTCGCTCCACAGCAGGGTGGCCACGCCGATGCCGATCAGGATCAGCGCGCCGCCCATCGTCGGCGTGCCGGCCTTGGCCAGGTGGGTCTGCACGCCATACTCGCGGATGGGCTGGCCGATCTTCAGCTCGGTCAGGCGGCGGATCAGCCAGGGGCCGAAGGCCAGGCCGATGACCAGCGCGGTCATGGCCGCCATCACCGCCCGGAAGGTCAGGTACTGGAAGACGCGCAGGAAACCGAATTGTTCGGGGTACATCCCCTGCAGCCACTGGGCCAGACTAAGCAGCATGGGTGTCCTCCCCCGCGGCAATGGTCTGCAGGGCAGCCACCACCTGTTCCATCTTCATGAAGCGCGAGCCCTTGACCAGCACCGAGGCGAAAGCCGGGCGTTCCCCCAGCGCCGCCACCAGCGCGGCCGTGGTCGCGAAATGCCGGGCGCCGGGGCCAAAGGCCCGCGCGGCGTCGGTCGTGGCCTCACCGGCGCACCAGAGCTGTTCGATGCCGGCGGCCTGTGCCGCCTGCCCCACCTCGGCATGGAAGGCCGGGCCCTGGTCGCCCACCTCGCCCATGTCGCCCAGCACCAGCCAGCGCGGGCCGGGCAGCTCGGCCAGCACCGCGATGGCGGCCTGCACCGAATCAGGGTTGGCGTTGTAGGTGTCGTCGATCAGCGTGCGCGGCTGGCCGGCCAGCACCAGCGGCCGCACCAGCGAACGCCCCTTGACGGGTGTGAAGGCCTGCAAGCCCTGCACCACCGCGGCCAGCGGCACGCCGGCGGCCAGAGCGCAGGCGGTGGCGGCCAGCGCGTTGCGGATGTTGTGGCGCCCGGCGATGGCCAGCCGCACCGCGGCATCACCCGCCGGGGTGTGCAGCTGCAGGGCCCAGTGGTCCAGCTGCCAGGTGGCCTCGCCCGTGACATCGGCGTTCGCCGGAGCGAAGCTCAGCACGCGGCGCGCGCCGGCCAGGGAGCGCCACAGCGGGGTGTAGGCGTCATCGGCCGGGAACACCGCCACGCCTTCGGCCGGCAGGCGGCTCAGCACGCCCCCGTTCTCGCGTGCGACGGCCTCGACCGACTGCATGAATTCCAGGTGTTCGCGCTGGGCGTTGTTGACCAGCGCCACGGTGGGCTGGGCGATGGCCGCCAGCTCGGCGATCTCGCCGGGGTGGTTCATGCCCAGCTCGACCACCGCGGCCCGGTGGTGCGCCCGCAGGCCCAGCACGGTCAGCGGCACGCCGATGTGGTTGTTGAGGTTGCCCGCCGTGGCCAGCGCAGCATCGCCGTAGGCGGCGCGCAGGATGCTGGCGATCATCTGGGTGGTGGTGGTCTTGCCGTTGCTGCCGGTGACGGCGATCAGCGGCAGGGTGTGGCGCGCGCGCCAGCCGGCGGCCAGTTGCTGCAGGGCCTGCAGCGTGTCGGGCACCAGCAGGCCCGGCAGGCCGCTCTCGGCCACACCACGGCTGCCGATCACCGCCACGGCGCCGGCGGCCGCGGCCTGCGGCAGGAAGTCGTGCGCGTCGAAGCGTTCGCCGCGCAGCGCAACGAAACAGTCGCCGGCGGCCAGCGTGCGGGTGTCGGTGTGCACGCGGCGCAGCACCGGGTCGCCAGCCCCCACGCGCTGGGCGCCGGGGATCAGCTGGGCCGCCAGGGACAAGGTGAGTTCGGTCATGCCGCGCGCCTCGCCTGCAGCCCGGCCTGGGCCACCTCGATGTCCGAGAACGGGTGCTTCACGCCGGCCACGTCCTGGTAGTCCTCATGGCCCTTGCCGGCCAGCAGCACC
>JAYSCA010000377.1:0-3487 GCA_041915165.1 Ideonella sp. | reverse complement strand
CCGCGCCCATGGCGCCGCCTTCGGTGGGCGTGGCCACACCCAGGAAGATGGTGCCCAGCACCAGGAAGATCAGGCCCAGCGGCGGGATCAGCACGAAGGTGACCCGCTCGGCCATGCGCGAGAGCAGCCCCAGCTTGAACACCTTGTTGATCACCGACAGCAAGAAGGCCACGCCCACGCCCACGCACATCGACACCACGATCAACTCGTCGGTCGGCGTCTCGGCCGGGCGGCTCTTGGCAAAGGCCACGGCCGCGCCCACCGAGAGCAGGGCCAACAGGCCCAGCGAGGGCAGGCCGGAGGAGCCGTTGTCCTCACGGATGGTGCGGGCTTCCGGCGGCAGGGCGGGCACCCAGTGCTTGCGGAAGATGGCGACCAGGATGATGAAGCCGGTGTACATCGCGGTCAGCGTGAAGCCCGGGATGAAGGCGCCCTTGTAGAGCTCGCCGACGCTGCGGCCCAGCTGGTCGGCCATGATGATCAGCACCAGCGAGGGCGGGATGATCTGGGCCAGCGTGCCCGAGGCGGCGATGACGCCCGAGGCGATGCGGCGGTCATAGCCGTAGCGCAGCATGATGGGCAGGGAGATCAGGCCCATCGAGATCACCGAGGCGGCCACCACACCGGTGGTGGCGGCCAGCATGGCCCCCACCAGGATCACCGCGAAGGCCAGGCCGCCGCGGATCGGGCCGAAGAGCTGACCGATGGTGTCGAGCAGGTCCTCGGCCATCCCGGATCGCTCCAGGATCAGGCCCATGAAGGTGAAGAACGGGATCGCCAGCAGCGTCTCGTTCTGCATGATGCCGAAGATGCGCAGCGGCAGCGCCTGCATCAGCGAGGGTGGCAGGATGCCGAGCTCGATGCCGACGAAGCTGAACATCAGGCCGGCCGCAGCCAGCGAGAAGGCCACCGGGAAGCCGATCAGCAGGAAGACGATCAGGCCCCCGAACATCACCGGGGCCATGTTGGCGTGCAGGAACTCGGTCATGGCGCGGCCCCCTGGTTCTTCTGGGCGCGCAGGATGGCTTCGGCCAGTTCCTCTTCCGCGGTCTTCTCCTGCTTCTTCTCGGTCGGGTCTTCGATCAGGCCCATCAAGAAGGCGATGCGCTTGATCAGCTCGGAGATGCCTTGCAGAGCCAGCAGGCTGAAGCCCACGGGCACCAGGGCATAGACCGGCCAGCGGATCAGGCCGCCGGCGTTGCTGGAGGTCTCGCCCGTCTCATAGGCCTGCCGGACCAGGGGCAGCACCAGGTCGATGACCACGCCGCAGAAGGGCAGCAGGAAGATGACGATGCAGACGGATTCGATCGTGATCTGCGTGCGCTTGGAAAAGTGGCTCAGCACCACGTCGATCTTGACGTGTTCCTGACGCAGCAGGGTGTAGCCGGCAGCCAGCAGGAACACGCCGGCGAACAAATACCACTGGATTTCCAGGAAGGCATTGGAGCCGACATCGAAGGCCTTGCGGGCGATGGCGTTGAGGGCGCTGATCAGCACCGCGGCCAGGACCAGCCAGGCGGCGCTGCGGCCGACCCACTCATTGAGTCGGTCGATCCATCGAGAGAGGGCTAACAGTGCGGACACGGTGTCTCCTAGGTAAAGCAACACCGGCCAGGGCCGGTGAACGCCGCACTGTACGGGCGTCATGACGCTCTGCAGCAAAGGCAGAGGCCAATTGCGGGAAAGTCCTAGGAGGCGGCCGCACCGGGACGGTGCGGCGTGGGGCTCAGCGTGGGGTGCTGGCCACGAACAGCTTGGTCGAGCGGGCGCCCGAGCGGCAGAAGGCCAGCAGCGGGCGGGGCAGTTCGGCCAGCAGAGCGCCGAAGGCGGCGATCTGCTCAGGCGATTGGTAGGCCCCCTGCACCGGCAGATGGCGGTAGAGCAGGCCGGCCGCGGTGGCGGCAGCCTCCACGGCGGCGCTGGTCGGTTGCTCCGGGCCGCCCTCGAAGTCCGGGCGGTTGTTGATCACCGCCTTGAAGCCCAGCCGGGCCACCTCGGCCATGGCCTCGGGCGTCAGCTGGGGGGCGACGTAGACGTCGGGGGCGATGGGCTGGAGGGGCAGCTCGGTGTGCATGGGGGCTCCGAAGGTGAGGGGGAGGGTCAGTGGCTGAGGGCCTTCTTCACCGCGGCGGACACCAGGCCCATGTCGGCCTTGCCGGCCAGGCGGGTCTTCACCGCGCCCATGACCTTGCCCATGTCGGACGGACCGGTGGCGCCCACTTCGGCCACGATGGCGGCCACGGCGTCGGCGATCTCGGCTTCCGAGAGGCGCTGCGGCAGGTAGGCCTGCAGCACGGTGATCTCGGCGCTTTCCTTGTCGGCCAGGTCGGCGCGACCGGCCTGGCTGTACGCGCTCACCGAGTCCTTGCGCTGCTTGATCAGCTTGTCGACCAGCGCGATCACGGCCGCGTCGTCCAGCGTGATGCGCTCATCCACTTCCTTCTGCTTGCAGGCGGCCAGCAGCAGACGGATGGTGCCCAGGCGGTCCATGTCCTTGGCCCGCATGGCGGTCTTCATGTCTTCGGTGATGCGTTCTTTCAGCGTGCTCATGGGGGTGTGCAACGAGGCAAAACGCGCATTGTCCTCCCGCCGCGCTCAGACCGCTTCGAGGGCCAGCAATTCCGCCACGGTCTGGCGGCGGCGGATCAGGCGGTGGCTGTCGCCATCCACCAGCACCTCGGGCGCCAGCGGCCGGGTGTTGTAGTTGCTGGACATTGACGCGCCATAGGCGCCGGCGTCGTGCAGCACCAGCAGATCCCCCACGCGGGCTTGCGGCAGCACGCGGGTCAGCACCACGCCGCCCTCGGCCTGGGTGAACACATCGCCCGATTCGCACAATGGGCCGGCGACCACCGTCTCGTGCTCGGCCCGCGGCGTGTCGTCCGAGGGCAGCAGGCTCATGCCGTGGTAGGCGCCGTACATGGCCGGTCGCATCAGGTCCGAGAAGCCGGCGTCGACCAGCGTGAAGTGGTTGCGGCCCATCGACTTGGTGGCCCGCACCTCGGCCAGCAGCACGCCCGACTCGGCCACCAGGTAGCGGCCGGGTTCCAGCTCCAGGTGCACCGCATGGCCCAGATGGCTGGCAATCTCGCGCCGCGCGGCGTCCCAAAGGGTGAAGTAGTGCCGGGTGTCCAGGCGGGGTTCACCGGCCCGGTAGGGCACGGACAGGCCGCCGCCGGCCGAGATGGCCTCCACCGACACGCCGGCGCGCTTGACCAGGTCCACCATGGCGGAGCAGACCTCGCGCAGGTGGTCGTAATCCACGCCCGAGCCGATGTGCATGTGCAGGCCGACCAGGTGCAGCCGGTGGCGCGCCACCGCGGCCAGGGCCTGCGGCAGGTCGGCATGCCAGATGCCGTGCTTGCTGTGCTCGCCGCCGGTGTTGGTCTTGTTGCTGTGGCCATGGCCGAAGCCGGGGTTGATGCGCAGCCACACCCGGTGCCCCGGCGAGGCCGTGCCCAGCTGCTCCAGCATGTCGATCGAGCCG
>JAYSCA010000376.1:0-3509 GCA_041915165.1 Ideonella sp. | reverse complement strand
GGCCTGATCACCCCGGAAGAAATCAAGATCGGCATCATGCCGGGCCACATCCACCGCAAGGGCCGCATCGGCGTCGTGTCCCGCTCGGGCACGCTGACCTATGAAGCCGTGGCGCAGCTCACCGAGATCGGTCTGGGCCAATCCACCGGCGTGGGCATCGGCGGCGACCCGATCAACGGTCTGAAGCACATCGACGTGATGAAGGCCTTCAACGACGATCCGGACACCGACGCGGTCATCATGATCGGTGAGATCGGCGGCCCGGACGAGGCCGAAGCCGCCCGCTGGTGCAAGGCCAACATGAAGAAGCCGATCGTCGGCTTCATCGCCGGTGTCACCGCCCCCCCCGGAAAGCGCATGGGCCACGCCGGCGCGCTGATCTCCGGCGGCGCCGACACGGCCGATGCCAAGCTGGCCATCATGGAAGAGTGCGGCTTCAAGGTGACCCGCAACCCGTCCGAGATGGGCAAGCTGCTGAAGGCCCTGCTGTAAGCCCGGCCCCGCGCCATCCCCAGGCCGCCTTCGGGCGGCCTTTTTCATGGCGCCTACACTGGCGGGTGGAACACAACACCCACCGACAGACCTCTCATGGACTTGGAATCGCTGCTGCACCTGCCCTTCTGGCTGGGGGTCGGCCAGATCATCCTGATCGACATCCTGCTGGGCGGCGACAACGCCGTCGTCATCGCCCTGGCCTGCCGCAAATTGCCGGAGAGCCAACGCCTCAAGGGCATCCTCTGGGGCACGGCCGGCGCCATCGCGCTGCGCGTGGTGCTGATCTTCTTCGCCCTCACCCTGCTGGCCATTCCCTACCTGAAGCTGGCCGGCGCCGCGCTGCTGGTGTGGATCGGCGTCAAGCTGCTGGCCCCGGACGAGGAGGATGAGCACGGCAAGATCCAGAGCAGCGACAAGCTCTGGGGCGCCGTCAAGACCGTGATCGTCGCCGACCTGGTGATGAGCGTGGACAACGTGATCGCGATCGCCGGTGCCGCCCAGGCCGTCGGCGGCCAGCACCAGATGCCGCTGGTCATCCTGGGTCTCCTGGTCAGCATCCCCATCATCGTCAGCGGCAGCCAGCTGGTGATCAAGCTGATGGACCGCTTCCCGATCGTCATCACGCTGGGCGGCATGCTGCTGGGCTGGATCGCCGGCAGCATGGCGGTGACGGATCCGTCGCTGCTGCACCGCCTGCCCACCCAGGCGGCCAGCCACGCCGGCGCCACCGTGGAGGTCATTCCGGCGGTGCATTACGCCGCCGGCGCCATCGGGGCGCTGCTGGTGCTGGTGATCGGCCGCACGGTGAGCACCTTGCGGGCCCGCGGCCAGTGAGGTTTTCGGGCCGCCATGGCATACTCGCGGCCTGAAGGGGAGTAGCTCACTTCCGGTCGGGTCGTCAGTACGAGGCGCAAGCCTCCGGCCCGCCAGCCACCGTCCGGTGGCCGAGCCAGACCTTCGAACCCCGCCACCCAGGCGGGCGGTTCGAAGGCATTCCCTCCGGCATGTCCCGTCCGTCCGCCCGGGTGTTCTCCACATCCCTGCGACACCTCGAAAGACCGACATGCCGCTGTTTTCCCCCGAATGGTTCTCGGCCCTTGCGGCCATCGTGCTGATCGACCTGATCCTGGCCGGCGACAACGCCATCGTCATCGCGCTGGCCGCCCGCAGCCTGCCCACCCACCTGCAACGCAAGGCCATCGTCTGGGGCACGGTCGGGGCCATCGGCATCCGCGCGCTGATGACCCTGGTCGTCGTCTGGCTGCTCAAGGTCCCCGGCCTGATGCTGGTCGGCGGCCTGGGCCTGGTGTGGATCGCCTACAAGCTGCTGGTGCCCGGCGAAGGCGGCGAGGGCCACGAAGGTGGCAGCGCCACCACGCTGTGGGGCGCGCTCAAGACCATCATCGTGGCCGATGCGCTGATGGGCGTGGACAACGTGCTGGGCGTGGCCGGTGCCGCCCACGGCGCCTTCGACCTGGTCGTGATCGGCCTGCTGATCAGCGTGCCCATCGTGGTCTGGGGCAGCAGCGTGGTGCTCAAGCTGGTGGACCGCTTCCCGTCCATCACCTACCTGGGCGCCGGCGTGCTGGCCTGGACGGCCGCCAAGATGATGGTGGGAGAGCCGGTGCTCGACCCGGTGCTGGACCCGCGCCCCTGGGCCGGCTGGCTGCTGCAGGCCGTGGTGGTGGCCGGCGTGTTGGCCGCCGGCTGGTGGATGGGCCGCCAGAAGGCCCGGCGCCCCCAGCCCGCCTGAGCCCCCAGCACGCCGTGTCCCCTGTGGTAATGTGACGAAACACTGCAGGGAGAAAAGCACAACGATGGCCGGCGCGGCACGCTTCTGGCGCACCCTCCTGGGCCGGCCGTCCCCCGTGGACACCCCGGCCGGTGCGGCCACGCCGGTGCCCAGCACCCAGCCCGCCTCCTCGCTGATCGACAGCTCGGTGCTGCCGGCCGCCACGGAGGGCTTCTACCTCCTGCGCGCCTGTGCCCAGGGCCCGCAGAGCGAGCTCTACCAGGCCCGCGTGGCCGGCAGCGATGAGCTCGTCGCGCTGAAGGTCGTGCGCTTTCGCGCGGACCAGCAGACCACCTACTTCCTGCGCGAGGCCGCGGCCGCCGGTCGCCTGCAGCACCCGGCGATCGTCCACACGCTGGGCGCCGGCATCGTGACCCAGAACGGCGAGCGCTGCGGCTGGCTGGCCATGGAATGGGTGCCCGGCAGCGACCTGACCCGCTACACCCAGCCCGGCCGCCTGCTGCCCGAGGGCCTGGTGCTGCGCATGGGTGCCGTGGTGGCCGAAGCCCTGGCCTACGCCCACGCCCAGGGCGTGGTGCACCGCGACCTGAAACCCGGCAACCTGCTGTTCAACCCGGCCGATGGCGGCACGCTCAAGGTCGGCGACTTTGGCTGCGCCCGGCTGGACGACCACGGCTACAGCCTGAGCGGCCTGCTGGTGGGCACGCCCGCCTACATGGCCCCGGAACAGCTCAGCGGCGTGCCGCTGGACGGCCGCTGCGACCTCTACGCGCTGGGCGTCGTGCTGTTCGAGCTGCTGACCGGCCGGCGCCCCTTCGACCGGCCGTCGATGGGCGAGACCCTGGCCGCCATCGCCACCGAAGCGGCGCCACCGCTGCGCCGCCTGCGGCCCGACCTGCCGGAGGTGCTGGGCGACGTGCTGGCCCGGATGATGGCCAAGTCGCCCGCCGACCGCCATGCCGACGGCCATGCCCTGGCGCGTGAATTGCGCCTCATTGCCCGTGCTTGCGACGGGTTTACCCCCGCCGCATCCCCTGACAATCAGGACATCCACAAGAACAACAGCAGGATCGAGCCCCGTGTCACTGCGTCTTGAATACAGCAGCGCGCTCGACGTCGGTCGCGCACGTCAAAACAACGAAGATGCCGTCCTGATCGACGCCGGCCTGGGCCTGTGCCTGCTGGCCGACGGCATGGGCGGCTACAACGCCGGCGAGGTGGCCAGCGACATGGCGGTCAAGGCCATGCGCGAACACTTCCG
>JAYSCA010000375.1:0-3511 GCA_041915165.1 Ideonella sp. | reverse complement strand
TGATGCTCTGGTTCTGAGCCGTTCAGCCGCCAGAAGCTTGCGGGCCGCTGCGCCGGCTGGCGTAGACAGCCGCCTGCACCCGCGAGCTCAGCCCCAGCTTGCGCAGGATGTGCTGCACATGGATCTTCACCGTCGGCTCGGCAATGGCCAGGGTCCGGGCGATCTCCTTGTTGCTGGCGCCCTGGGCGATGCACTCCAGGATCTCCCGCTCGCGCGGTGACAGCGTGTCGATCGGGTCGACCGGGGTCGGTGCCGCGGGCGGTTCGGCCGGTGGCGCGCCGGTGGGCAGGGCCTGGAAGGCCGACACCAGCTTGGCCGTCATCTCCGGGCTGATGGTGGCCTGGCCCGCCTGGGCCCGCAGGATGGCCTGGGTCAGCACCTCGCTTTCCGCCGTCTTGAGCAGGTAGCCCGCCGCGCCGCCGCGCAGGGCCTGGGCCAGGTCGGCCTCATCCTCGCTGACAGTCAGCATCAGCACCCGCGTTTGCGGCGCCACCTCGCGCAGGCCGGCCAGCGCATCCACCCCCTTCACACCGGGCAGGTGGTTGTCCAGCAGGACCACGTCCGGCTGGTGCTGGGCGGCCAGCCGCTGGGCCTGGCTGGCATCGCCGGCTTCCGCCACCACGGCAAAGCGCGCATCCGCCGCCAGCAAGGCAATCAGGCCACGGCGGAACAGGGTGTGGTCATCCACCACCAACAGGCGGACGGGATCGGTCGGGGAGCTCATGTCGTTACCGCAGGGGCTGGGGCGGGGGCTTTTTCAGGGAGGTTCAACACCACACAGGTGCCCGATCCGGGCACGGACAGAACGTCCACCTGAGCGCCGATGCGGGCGGCACGCTCCCGCATGATGCGCAGGCCCACGTGGGTGTCGTCGGGCGGATTGTCTTCGGCCAGGAAGCCTTGACCGTCGTCGCGGATCTCAAAGCGCCATTGCGGCGCGCGTTCCACCTCCACCCAGACTTCGCGGGCCCGGGCGTGCTTGCGCACGTTCGAGAGCGCCTCCTGCACGATGTGCAGCACCTGGATCTGCACGTCCGAGCCCAGCGGCAGGCCCTGGCCGCTGAGGCTCAGGTGGGTGGTCAGGCCGGTCTGCAGCTCGAACTTGTGCAGCGTGGCCCGCAGCGCCTGGGCGATGTCCTCGTTGTTGGTGCGGGTGCGGAAGTGCAGCAACAGCTCGCGCACATCGGCCAGGCTCTCCTGCACGCCGGCTTCCACCTCCTGGAGGGCCGCTTCGAGCTGTGGTCGGTCTCCGCGCTGCAGCGCGCCGTGCAGCCGGCCCACCTGCAGCTTCAGGAAGGCCAGGCTCTGGGCGATGGAGTCGTGCAGTTCGCTGGCCAGCAGGCTGCGCTCCTGGGCCACGGCCGCCTCCCTTTCCAGGGACGCCAGCCGAACGGCCTCGATGGCCCCCGCCAAGTGGGCAGCCAGGGTTTCAAGCAGCGCGCGCTCCTCGTCCAGCAGACGGACCCCGGCGCGGTAGAACAGGTCGATCTCGCCCACCAGACGTTCCTGCAGTTGCACCGGCACGCTCACCACGGTGTCGTAACCGGCCTGACGGCAATGCCCCAGCATCGGAAAGGCCGGCGCGCTGTGGATCGGAATCACCCGCGTGGTCGCCTGTCGGGCAGCCTGGCCGCACAGGCATTCCCGCGTGCGCAGGCAGGCTTCCTCCTCCGTGATCTCACGAGGCAGCCCGTCCGAGGCCAGCAGCAGGTAGTGCTGGTTGTCCTCGTCGGACCAGCGGATGGCCACCGCGTCCGCACGGGCCACCGTGCGCAGCTGGCGCGCGAAGCCGTTGCCCAGCTCCTCCAGGCTGCGGGCCCGGGCGACGAAGGCCGCGGCCTCGTAGAGCGCGGCCAGACGCTGGTGTTGCTCCTCCAGGCGTTCGGTCTTCTCGCGGACCTTGGCCTCCAGGTTCTGGTAGAGCCCTTGCAGCGTCTGGGCCATCTGGTTGAAGCCGGCCGACAGGGCGCCGAACTCGTCGGAGGAGTTCACCTCCACCCGGGCCGCGAAATCGCCCCCGCCGATGCGGGTGAGCCCGGCCTGCAGCTGGGCCAGCGGGTTGAAGACGAACAGGTAGGCCGAGTAGAGCAGGGCCACCGCGCTGGCGATGGTCAGCGCCACCATGGCCAGCTGCACCGCGTTGAGCACCGAGGTCAGCCGGGCGAGCTGGGTCTCGATGGCCGACACCAGACCATCCACCCGTTGCACGAAGGCGTCCGCGTCTCGGGCGGCGTCGGCGGCGCTGGGCTGGTGCGCCGCCTGCCAGGTCTGGCGCAACGCCAGCCAATCACGCTGCACCTCGGCAAAGCGGGCTTGCGAGCGCGGGTCCTGCGGCATGAACAGCGGTCGCGCCGGGTCGCCACGGCGCAGCAGCGCCAGGCTCTGGTCGAAGCTGGCCATCAGCGCGTCGCGCCGCTGCACGTCCGGTGAGCCCAGGGCCTGGGCCAGCCGCCAGGTCTGCATGCGCATGCGGCCGGCCTCATTGACGGCGGCGGCGCCGCCTTCGAGCTGCCAGGTCATCCACAGCGTCAGGCCGATCGAGGCCAGGCCCAGCAGCAGCAGGGCGGTGCCGATCAGGCCCAGCTTGGCGGCCAGGGTCAGGGGTTTGCGCATGGGGGCACTCTAACGGCAGACGGAGCGGCCGGTGTCGCGGGCAGGCGGCCCAGCCAGCGCAGCAGCCAGGCGCTCCAGCCAGCGGTGGTGAATGTCCACAGCGCCGCCACGGGCACCAGCGGCCCGCCCACGGCCAGCACCGCCAGCCGCGCGGCCAGGGTGAGGGCCAGCAGGCCGGCCAGGGCCAGCAGCGGGCCGTCCACCGCCTGGGCCTGGCCGGCCTGGGTGGCGCTGACACGGCTGACCATGGCCAGCGCTGTGCCGCTCAGGTAACCCAGGGCCAGCAGATGGGTGGCCGCCAGTTGCCAGGTCCGGGCCGCGGCCGCCATTTCCGCGGCTTGGCAGGCCCAGCCCAGCGCCAGGGCCGCGCCCGCGGCGGCCCCTGCCCAGCCGGCGGCGGCCAGCAGGCGCACGAAGCGGTTGGGCAGGCCGTGGCGGCGCTGCCAGTGCCACAACGCCCAGGCTTGCCAGGTGGCCCAGCCCAGCGTGGCGAGCATGCCCCCCAGCGTCAGAAGCAGGGGCCGGTGAGCCAGGGTCGTCTCCAGGCTCAGCAGGGCCGCCAGAGCGGCGATGAGACCCAGTTGCCAGCGGGCGCCGCTGCCGTCTGCGGCCCAGGGCACCAGCCGGCGCGCGGCCGCCGCAAAACAGGGCAGCAGACTGCCCCAGAGCAACAGCATGAGGGCCGCACCCACCCACCGGGGCGGGCCGGCCCCCAGGCCAGCCGCCGCCACCGCCAGGGCCAGCAGCCCCAGGGCCAGCGCGCGCACCACGGTGTCCAGGGGCGCCCGCAGCGCCGGCTCCGCTGCCCGCACCAGGCGCCAGAGCCGGCGCAGCAGGTCCGTGCCGCCCAGCACGGCCCCGCCCAGCGCGAGCGCGCCGAGCCGGCCTGGCCCGGCCA
>JAYSCA010000374.1:0-3519 GCA_041915165.1 Ideonella sp. | reverse complement strand
CGGCGTCAAGTGTGGAAAGCTTTCCACAGCATGTAGCCGGCCAAGCCGTACAGCACCAGCGCGAACACGCGCTTGAGCTGGGCCACGTTCATCGCGTGGGCAGCCCGGGCGCCCAGCGGGGCGGTGCTGACGCTGGCGAGCACGATCACGCCCAGGGCGGGCAGGTACAGGTAACCCACCGCGCCGGGCAGGGCGGCCGGCAGGCTCCAGCCACCGACCAGATACCCCAGTGTGCTGGACAGCGCGATCGGGAAGCCCAGCGCGGCGCTGGTGGCCACCGCGTTGTGGATTGGCACGTTGCACCAGGTCATGAAGGGCACGCTCAGGAAGCCGCCGCCCGCCCCCACCAGGCCGGAGACGAAGCCGATGCCGGTGCCCGCCGCCGCCTGGCCGGCGGGACCGGGCAGCTCGCGGCCCGGGCGGGGCTGGCGGTTGCGCAGCATCTGCGTGGCCGAGAAGCCGACGAACAGCGCGAAGAAGGCCGCCAGCGCCTGGCCCTTGAGCAGCGAAAACGCGCCCGCGCCGGCCAGCAGCCCGCCGATCAGGATGCCGGGGGCGATGCCGGCCACCACCCGCCAGCGCACCGCCCCCCGCTTGTGGTGGGCCCGCATGCTCGACAGCGAGGTGAACAGGATGGTGGCCATCGAGGTGGCGATCGCCATCTTGACCGCCATGCCGCCGGTCACGCCGCGCTGGGACAGGATGATGGTCATGAAGGGCACCAGCACCATGCCGCCGCCAATGCCCAGCAGGCCGGCCAGAAAGCCGCCGACGGTGCCCAGGCACAGGAGTTCAAGGACCAGACTGGGGGTCACGGGGCAGGGGACTCCAGCAACTCGCACACCGCCTGCCATTCGGCCGGTGTCACGGGGGTGATGGACAGCCGGCTGCCGGGGCGCAGCAGCGCCATGTCGGCCAGCGCCGCGTGCCGGCGCAGCTCCTTCAAGGGCAGCAGGCGGGTCTTGCGCACCAGGCGCACATCCACGTTCAGCCAGCGCGGCGCGTCCGGCGAGGACTTGGGGTCGTGGTAGGGACTGGCCGGGTCGAACTGGGTGGCATCCGGGTAGGCGGTGCTGGCGACCTCGGCCAGGCCGGCCACGCCCGGTTCGGCGCAGGACGAGTGGTAGTACAGCACGCCGTCCCCCACCCGCATCGCGTCACGCATGAAGTTGCGGGCCTGGTAGTTGCGCACCCCGGTCCAGGGCACGGTCTGGTGCGGCAGGCGCGCCAGATCGTCGATCGAGCACTCCGACGGCTCGATCTTCATCAGCCAGTACTGGGGCATGGGCGTGCAGGGGGAAGAGGGTGTCCATCGCAAACCGTGGGCCGCATTCCTGAACCCAGGGGATTCAGGTGGGCGAGGTCAGCAGGGCTTCGGGTTCGTCTGACGCGAGACGATCACGCCCGCCCGGCAATGTTCCAAGCCCAGGCTCGCGAGAGCATCGGTTCAAGGAAATATAAAACCCACGCGGATGCGACGGACGACGCCATTCTAGGGCCTGCGCCGCCGCTCTGGGGAGGCAAAAGCCTCGGCCGGCGTGCGGAATCTGTTCCGCTGCCCTGGCCGCCTTGGGCTAGAGCAAACGGCCGTCGTCGCCCAGCGTGGCATCCAGCCGGGCGAGCAGGCGCTCCATCAGCGCCTCTTCCTCGGGATCGGGGCCACGTGGCGCGGCCACGCCCTGAGCCGGCCGCTGTTCAGCCAGCTGGTAGGCCAGGTTCAGCGCCGCCAGCACGGCCATGCGCTCCCGGGCTTTGACCTTGCCGGCATCGCGGATCGCGCTCATTTCCTGGTCGACCCGTGCCACGGCGTTGCGCAGCAGCTCTTCGCCCCCTTCCGGGCAGGCCAGCAGGTAGCTCTGGCCCAGGATGGTCACTTCCATCTGCTTCATGCCGTTTCCCCTTCATCGGACGCGGGGTCGGAGGGCAGGCGGTCGAGCAGGGCTTCCACCCGGGTGCGGGCCGCGGCGAGGCGGGACTTGAGGCTGTCGCGTTCGGCCTGCAGAGCCTGCACCTGCTGGTTCAGCAGGGCATTGGTGCGTGCAAGTTCCTCGTGTCGCAGCACGAGGCGGTCGATGCGCTCGGCAAGATCCGACAGACGGGTCATGGGCCAGTGCGTTAAACGAGCAGGGAAGACGCCATTGTAGGCATGGCCGTCAGGGGGCCGGCGCCGACGGGGCCGCGGTGGGTGCATCCGGGCGCATGGTGCGGATGGCGCGGGCGAGGTCCACGACCGCCATCGCGTAGTAGGCCGACCAGTTGTAGCGGGTCAGCACGTAGAAGTTGCGCGTGCCAGCCACGTAGCTGGGCGCGTTGTCGCCGTTCTGCAGCTCGATCAGGGCCAGCGGGCCCAGGGCATCGGTCACGCTGGGCTCCAGCGTCGCGCCGTGTTCGCGCATCTGGCTGGCGGTGTAGCTGGGGGTGATGTCGTTGACCAGCATCAGCGCTTTCTCGCGCACCTCGGCCGGCGGCGTGACCGCGACGGTGGGCACCAGGTTGCGCTGCCAGCCGAACTCGGCCAGGTAGTGGGCGACGCTGCCGACCACATCGTCGCCGTGCGTGTTCAGGTCGATGCGGCCATCGCCGTCGAAGTCCACCGCGTACTTCAGGATGCTGCTGGGCATGAACTGCGGCAGGCCGATGGCGCCGGCGTACGAGCCCAGCACCGATTGCGGGTCGCGCTTCTCGGCGGCGCACCAGCGCAGGAAGGCCGTCAGTTCACCGCGGTAGAAGGCCGAGCGGTCGCTGCGGCCGCTGGGGAAATCGAAGGAGAGCGTGGCCAGCGCGTCGATGACCTTGAAGTTGCCCGTCACGCGGCCATAGAAGGTCTCGACACCGACGATGGCGGTGACGATTTCCGGCGGCACACCATAGCGGGCTTGGGCCCGATCCAGGGCGGCGGCGTTGTCCTGCCACCAGCGCAGACCGGCGCCGATGCGCTGGGGCTCGACGAAGCGGGCCCGGTAGGCGGCCCAGTTCTTCGCGGTGCCCGCGGGCGGCGGCATCACCAGCTTGGCCACGCGTGGCTGGTAGCGGGCCTGGGCCAGCTGGGCCACCACCCAGTCGGGGTCGAGCTGGTTGTCGATCGCCAGCTGCCGGCCGAAGGCCACCACGTCATTGCGCTGGCCGTAGATCACCACGTCCGGGGCGTCGTCGCTGAGCACGGGCGTGGTATCGGCCGCCGCGGCCACCGCAGTCGACGCTGTGGGCGCCGCCAGCGCGGCCGAACCGCAGAAACCGGTCAGGCCCAGCAGCAGCGCGGCGGTCGGGCAGAGGCGAAAGGCAGAGGGCAGCAGGTTCATGGGGCGATTATGAGCGGCCGGCCGAGGCCTGTCGTTGACGCCAGCAGGCCCGCTCGCGGGTTCGGAACTGGCGCCACCAGCGGCCCAGATCGGGCGGCGTGGCCTGGGGGGCGTAGCGCAGCGCCTGCAGGGCGTGCAGGGCTTCAACCAGCGGGGCGGCCGGGCTGCCGTGGCCGGCCTGCAGTCGCTGGGCCAGGGCGCCCGGGCTGTCGTGGTCCGA
>JAYSCA010000373.1:0-3520 GCA_041915165.1 Ideonella sp. | reverse complement strand
CTCGTCGATGATGCGGCTGACGTGCTGCACCGAGGTCACGATCTCGGTCATGGTCTGGCCAGCGTCACGGGCCTGGCGGGTGCCGTTCTCGATCCGGTCCACCGAGCTGCCGATCAGGCTCTTGATTTCGCGCGCGGCCTCGGCGCTGCGCTGCGCCAGGCTGCGCACCTCGCCGGCCACCACCGCGAAGCCGCGGCCCTGTTCGCCGGCGCGGGCGGCCTCCACCGCCGCGTTCAGCGCCAGGATGTTGGTCTGGAAGGCGATGCCGTCGATCACGCCGGTGATGTCGGCGATCTTGGTCGAGGACTGGTTGATGTCCTCCATCGTGGCCACCACCTGGTGCACCAGGCTGCCGCCGCGTTCGGCCACCTGGGTGGCGGTCTGGGCCAGCTGGCTGGCCTGCTGGGCCGACTCGGCGCTGTGGTGCACGGTGCCGGTCAGGGTCTCCATCGAGGCCGCCGTTTCCTGCAGGTTGCTGGCGGTGTGCTCGGTGCGCTGGCTCAGGTCCAGGTTGCCGTTGGCCACCTCGCTGCTGGCAGTCAGGATGCTGTCGGCGCTCTGGCGTACCTGACCCACCAGCCGGCGCAGGGCCTGCTGCATGTCGCTCAGGGTGGCGAAGAAGAGGGCCACCTCGTCGCGGCCTTCGCGCGGCAGCTCGCCGCTCAGGTCGCCGGCGGCGATGCGGCGGGCCGCTTCGCTGGCCTGGGCCAGCGGGCCGACGATGGAGCGCAGGGTCAGCACCATCATCACGCCGACCACGCCCAGCACCACCACCAGCAGACCGAGGCTGGCGCCCATCTGCACCTGGGTGCGGGTTTTGGCGGCCTCGCGGGCGGCCTCCGCCTGGCTGCGCGAGCGCTGGACCCAGGTGTCGATGGCCTTCTGGGCTGTGTCCAGATCTGCTTGGGCCTGGCCAGCGTAGGCGTAGGCCGCGCTGGCGTCGATCTTGGCGTCCACCACCTGTTGCAGCACATCCTGCAGCGCGTTCACATGGGCCTCGAAGCCCTTGATGCCCTCGGCCAGCCCGGCCTCACCGGCCATGGGCTTGAGGTCGCCGCGCAGCGTGGCGACCGTCTTCTTCCACTGCTGGAAGAATTCGTCGGCGCTGACGGTGTTGCTGCCGTTGAGCATCGTGGCCTGCTCCAGCCGCTGCAGCCGCTCCATCGAGAACAGCACGCCGTGCGCCAGATCGACGCTGTGCAGCTGCTGGGCCATCAGCTCATCGCCCTGGACCCGCACGCTGCGGATCGTCCAGAGCGACCAGAGCACGACGGCGAGCATCAGGATGCCCAGCGCGCCCAGACCGGCAGTCAGGCGCAGACGGATGGTGAACTGACGGAGAAATTGATTCACTGCGTTTCCCACGACAAAGTAATAAAGGGTGATCACGGGTCTTCGGCGGCATCCGGGGGGACTTGAGGTGCCCGGGCGTACGCCGAAATGCACACCGGCCACCTGTGGGTGGCCGGGCGCGGAGGAGACAGGATCAGAAGGTTTCCCAGTCGTCGTCGGAGGCGGTGGCGACGGCGGGGGCCTTGGGGGCTGGGGCTGGCGCTGGCGCCGCTGCGATCGGTGCTGCGGCGACCGGGGCTGCATGCTGGACGGCCGGAGCGGGCCGCGCGGGGGCCGCGGCCGGCGCGGGGGCGGCCACGGCGGGTGCCGCGCTGCGGGCCGGCGTGGCGGTCCCGCCACCCAGGTGGAAGCGGGCCACCACCTCGTTGAGGCGGCCGGCCTGGTCCTTCAGGCTCTCCGCCGAGGCGGTCGATTGTTCGACCAGGGCCGCGTTCTGCTGGGTCATCTGGTCGAGCTGCACGACGGCGACGTTGACCTGGTCGATGCCCTTGCTCTGTTCGCTGGCGGCGGTGCTGATCTCCTGGATGATGTCGTTGACACGCTGCACCGAGCTGACGATCTCGTTCATCGTCGCGCCGGCGTCCTGCACCTGGCGGGCACCGTTCTCGACCTTCTCGACCGAGGCGCTGATCAGGGCCTTGATCTCGCGCGCGGCTTCGGCGGAACGGCCGGCCAGGCTGCGCACCTCGCTGGCGACCACGGCGAAGCCGCGGCCCTGCTCGCCGGCTCGGGCGGCTTCGACCGCCGCGTTCAGCGCCAGGATGTTGGTCTGGAAGGCGATGCCGTCGATCACGCCGATGATGTCGGCGATCTTGTGGCTGGAGCGGTTGATCTCGTCCATGGTGTCGACCACCTGGGCCACCGCGTCACCGCCGCGGCGGGCCACTTGGGCGGCCGAATCGGCCAGCTCGCTGGCGTGACCGGCGGAGGTGGCGCTGTCACGCACGGTGGCCGTCAGCTCTTCCATCGCGCTGGCGGTTTGCTCCAAGTTGCTGGCGGTCTGTTCGGTGCGGCTGCTCAGGTCACCATTGCCCGAGGCCACTTCCTGCGAGGCCATGTGGATGCGCTGCGAGCTGTCGCGCACCTCGCCGACCAGGTTGCGCAGCGATTTCTGCATGTGGTCCAGGGCCTGCAGCAGCTCGGCCGTTTCGTCCTGGCCACCGGTGTGGATGTCGCGGGTCAGGTCGCCCTGGGCGATCGCCAGCGCGATGTCGCGCGCATGATGCACCGGCAGGGTGATCGAGGCCGAGTTCAGCAGCGTCATCGGCAGCACCACCAGCAGCACCGCCAGCATCGCGGCGCCGAAGATCCAGCCCAGCCGGGTCATCTCGGTGGCAAAGTGTTCCTGGGCCGCGGCGATGTCCTGGTCAACCAGCGTCTGGATGCGGTTGACGCCGTCTTCGGCGGCCTGGATCTGTTGGCGCGCCGGCGTCAGCTGCTGGTCCAGGGCCGCCGCGTCTTCGGCACTGCCGCTGGCGCTGGCCAGCACGCTGCCGGCGGCCGCCACATAGGCCTCGACCTTTTGCAGCGCATCGCGGGCGACGGCGTTGTTGGTGTCTTCCTCACCGTCCAGCAGGGCCTTGAGCTGTTGCTGGAGCTGGCCGGTGGCTTCGCTCCAGTGCTGGCGGTGCGCGGTCACGGTGTCCGCGGCCGCATGGTCGATGACGATGTTCTTCTCGAAACGGCGGACCTGGCCGAGGGCCGTGCGGATCTCGGCGACGTTGTGCAGTTCCTTGACGGAGTGCTGCATCAACTGCTCGTTGACGGCCGACAGACGGCTGCCACCCCAGAACGTGGCCAGCCCGACGAGGGCAAACAGGCCAAGCACGGCGGCAATGGCACCCTGCATCCGGAGTCGGATGGTGAAACTTCGCATCCAATGCATCATGGTGAGGGGACTCTTTCGCTAGAAGGGACAAGGCGAAGGCCGGCACCATCCGGGCCGGCCTCGTCCGAGAGGGTTCAGTGGCGTGAGCGGCGCACCAGCGAGCCGATGTCCAGAATCAGGGCCACGCGGCCGTCGCCCATGATGGTGGCGCCGGAGACGTCGGGCACCTTGCGGTAGTTCGCCTCCAGGTTCTTCACCACCACCTGTTGCTGGCCGAGCAGTTCGTCCACCAGCAGCGCCACGCGGCCGCCTTCGGCTTCCACCACCACCATGATGTTG
>JAYSCA010000372.1:0-3524 GCA_041915165.1 Ideonella sp. | reverse complement strand
ATCACACGGGCGCCAGCGGGCCGGGCTGGCGGGTTCGGGGGGATGCATCGAGGCCATGACGGGAAGAACGTGCTTGTCGTGTTTGTCGGGCTTGCTGCAATGACCAGGGGGTCAGATCCCGGCCAGCGGTGCGGCACTCTGCTGCGGACCCTCGCGCACCATGCGCGGGCGGCAGCTGTCCAGGCGGTCCATCCGGTCCAGCACGCTCAGCCATTGGCCGTCCTGCAGACGCCAGGCGATGCGTCGCTCCCGCAGCACCGCCACCTCCAGCGGGAACTCGTCGATGTCGAAGCGGTCTTCCGTCACCGTGTGGGTGTGGCGCAGGTAGCAGCGCTGGCCCTGGGCGTCGAGCCCCACCACCATGCGGGCATGGGCCAGGCCGTCTTCATGGGCCTCGTAGCGGATGGGGACCACCACCTGGCCGGCAAAGTCGACCGGCAACTCGTCCAGCCATTGCAGGGGATCGGTGAAGGGCTCAGCCATGGCGCACCTCCAGCGGGCGCAGGGCACGGGCGTCCAGGTCCACCCGGACCGCCTGCCCGATCCGGGGACGCCAGCGCTCGGCCTCGGCTGCTGACAGCGGCAGGCGCAGAAACTGCCAGCCCGCCAGAGCCAGGACGGCTTCCGGACCATCGGCGACGAGGTGGATGCCGCGCAGACAGGCGGTCTGCCAAGGGGACACATGCGGGACAAGGGACATGGGGGCTCCTTGTTGCGTTATATACAAAACACTATAGCGAGGCAACAGGAGGCAATCACCATGCCAGGTGGCCTGGCCTTTCCGCGAGCGGCCCTGATGTTTTCCTGATGGTGACCCGGTTATGGTTCGGGTCATGACGGATGTGGCAGACAGGAGCAGGCAGGGCCAGCGCTGGCAGAGCGCGTTGGCGCTGTTCGTCTGGCTGGGGGGCTGGGCGCTCGTGCTGGGATTCCAGGCCCGGCTGGACCTGGCCAATCAGGCGCTGATCCTGGTGGCCGCGGGTGCGCTGTCGGCGGTCTGGCTGCCGGTCTGGGGCGCCCTGGGTCTGGGCCTGGTCAGCATGGTGGTCTTCAACTGGCGCTTCGTGCCGCCGCGTGACACGCTGCAGGTGGACAGCGCCCAGAACCTGGGGCTGCTGCTGGGCATGCTGGCGATCACCGTCGAGGTCACCCTGCTGCTGGCGGCCCAGCGCCGCCAGGCCGGCCTGGCCCGCCGGCAGGCGCGGGAAGCCGAGGGGCTGCGGGCCTGGAGCGACCGGTTGCGCGAGCAGCCCGATCCGCTGGTCCTGTTGCCGGAGTTGAAGCGGCAGCTGGAGGCGGCTGTGGCGGCGCCGGTGGCGCTGCTGGTCTGGCGCCAGGCCCCCCAATGGCCGCTGGACGAGGCGGCCTTGCAGGCACTGGGGGCCCCGGTGGACGAGGAGGCGGCCGCGGCCCTGCGCCATGCCCTGGCGGAGGGCCGACCCATGGGGCCCGGGACCGGCTACCACGATGGCCTGGACTTCTGGGTGCTGCCCCTGCGCGGCACCGGGGGGGCACAGGGGGCGGCGGCCGTGTTCGGCCCGGCCGTCGAGGGGGACGGCCAGGCTGTGCGGCAGCACCTGCAGTCTCTGTGCGACCTCTGGGGTGCGGCACGCCAGCGGGCCCGCGCCGAGGCCGACGAACAGGCGGCCCGCGAGCGCGAACAGACGCAGTGCGTGCGCAACGCATTGCTGGCCGCGGTGTCGCACGACTACCGGACCCCGTTGGCCAGCATTCTGGGGGCGGCGTCCTCGCTGCAGACCCAGGGGGAGCGCATGACCGCCGCGCAACGTGAGCGCCTGGCCCGCACCATCGTCGAAGAGACCGAGCAACTGGGGCGCCTGACCGACAACACCTTGCAGTTGGCGCGGCTGGAGGCACCGGGGTTGCAGCTGCGCCTGGATTGGGAATCGGCCGAGGAGGTGGTGGGGGCGGTGCTGCACCGGGTGCGGCGCCGGCCTGGAGGCGGGCGGGTCAACGCCCGGGTGGAGCCGGATCTGCCGCTGCTGCGCTGCGATGCGCTGCTGCTGGCGCAGTTGCTGGACAACCTGGTGGACAACGCCCTGCGCTACAGCCCGCCCGCGTCGCCTGTCGAGGTGCTGGCTCGTCAGCAGGATGGGCAGGTGGTGCTGGCCGTGCGGGATCGGGGCCCGGGGGTGCCCGCCGCCTGGCGGGACAAGGTGTTCGAGCCTTTTCAGCGGGGCCCCGATCCGGGAACGGACGGTGCCCGGGCCGGCGCCGGGGTCGGGCTGGCGGTGTGCCGGGCGATCGCCCGCGCGCATGGCGGCGAAATGCGCGTGCGGCGGCGGGCCCACGGGGGCTGCGCCTTGGAATGTTGGCTGCCCGTGGCCGATCAGCCGGCCCCGCCCCAGGGGGAGGGGTTGGCATGAGCCGGCGGGTGTTGCTGGTCGAGGACGACCGCGAGCTGCGCGCGCTGTGGCGCGAGGCCCTGACCCTGGAGGGACATGCGGTCCAGACCGCGGCCAGCCTGTCCGAGGCCCAGGCCCTGTGGCGCCATGGCGGCGAGGCCCGCCCCGAGCTGGTGATCCTGGACCTGGGCTTGCCCGATGGCGAGGGCGCCGACTTCTTGGCTGTCGTGCGGCGGGAGGGCGCCGTGCCGGTGCTGGTGGTCTCGGCGCGGCAGGCGGACGCGCACAAGATCCAGCTGCTCGATGCCGGCGCCGACGATTACCTGGTGAAGCCCTTCAGCGTGGGGGAGCTGTTGGCCCGCATGCGGGTGGCCTGGCGCCACCGCGGCACCACCGTGGCACCGGCGGCGTTGACCTACCGCCATGGGGCGCTGGCGGTCGACCTGACCAGTCGGCGCGTGCTGCGTGACGGTCAGCCCGTGCACCTGACCCCCACCGAGTTCAAGCTGCTGGCCCGGCTGGTGCGCAGCGCCGGACAGGTGGTCACCCATCGTCAGTTGCTGGCCGATGTCTGGGGGGCGGAATGCGTGGAACAGACCCAGTACCTGCGTCTGTACATGGGCCAGCTGCGCGCCAAGCTGGAGGAGCAGGCCTCCGCCCCCCGCTGCTTGCTCACCGAACCGGGGGTGGGCTACCGTCTGGCCGAGGCCGGCGATGAGCCTCCGTCTGATGCGGCCTGAACCAGGCTGCCCGGCCCGCTGGGCTTATGCGTTCCTGATGCCGGCCTCGGCACACTGACACCATGCATACAGAAAACACCCACGAAGTTGCCAAGCCTCATCCCGGCGGTGCCCACGGTCCGCTGGGCGCCCTGGTGCTGGGGGCGATCGGTGTCGTCTACGGCGACATCGGCACCAGCCCGCTCTACACGATGGCGGAGGTGTTTTCTCCGGCCAACGGCGTGCCCCTGACGCCCGAGGCCGTGACAGGCGCGGTGTCCACCCTGTTCTGGGCGCTGATGTTCGTGGTCACGCTCAAGTACGTGGTGCTCATCCTGCGGGCTGACAACCATGGCGAGGGGGGCATCCTGGCGCTCACCGCGCTGGCGGCGCAGGCGGTCGGTGGCCGGCCGGGGCGGCGCGCGGTGCTGCTGATGCT
>JAYSCA010000371.1:0-3533 GCA_041915165.1 Ideonella sp. | reverse complement strand
GCCGCAGCTTCTGGCCCAGGTCCAGCGTCAGGTTCAGGCGGGTGACGCGCTTGGCACCGTTGCCGTTCGCCTCCTGGGCGGTGGTGCTGGCGCTGGGCGTGCCGGCGATGACGACGTCGTCCGACAGGGATGGCCCGTCGCCGCGGCTGACGTCGATCAGCCCCTCGTCAACGCTGACCTGGCCGTCCAGGGCCAGCTGCTCGCGGTCCAGCAGCAGGGTGGCGTTGCCGCTGGCCACCAGGCGGCGGTCGAGCCGGGCGAGGGCGCGGAAGTGCCTGGCCTCGATCTTCAGCCGGGCCTGCGGATGCTCGCCCAGTTCGGCGTCGCCGGTGGCTTCGATCTGGCCGTCGCCGCCCTTGAAGCGCAGGCTGTCCAGGTGGGCATGGGCGCCGTCCAGGCGCAGCTTCAGCTGGCCTTCGCTCAGGTCCACCCCCTGCAGCGCATTGCGCAGGCTCAGGGCTTGGCCGTTGACCTGGCCGGCCACTTCGGGCGCCCCCCAGCGGCCGGTCACCAGGCCATTGGCGTCCAGCGCCCCGCCCAGGCGCCAGCCCGCCGGCACCCAGGAGGCCCAGGCCCCCAGCTCGGCCACCTTCAGGCTGAAGCTGCCCTGCAGGCCCGCTTGCGCGTCCGGCCACCAGCGTTCGGGCGTGGTGTGGGCCGTCAGTGCGCCCCCCAGCGCACCCAGGTGCTGGCCAGCCAGGCCCTGGGTGAACTGCCACTGGCCCTGGTGGGCGCTCAGGCCGACCCGCAGGTCGCTCAGCGACAGGGCCAGGCGCCCGGGGGTGGAGATCAGCCCGTCCTCGTCGATGCTGAGGTCGCCGGACTGGCGCTCCAGCACCACGTCCAGGTCCAGCTGCCGGTCCCATTGCAGGGCGACGCTGCCGCCCAGCTGCAGGTCGCCGGCCCACATCATGCCGGGCTGGGTCTTGGCCAGCAGCGGGGCGGCGGCCAGCGGGTCCAGCCGGGCCCGCAGCAGCGCCCGGGGCGGGCGGCCGCTGTCGCCGCCCTGCCAGCTGGCGTCGGTCCAGCGCAGCGCCGCGCCGCCAGGCAAGGCCAGCACGCCGGGCGACAGGCTGGCCTGGGCCAGCGTGCCATCGGGGCGCCATTGCAGCTGGCCCTGGACCGCCTGCAGGGCCAGCCAGGGTTGGCCGCTGCCATCGTTGGCGCGCAGCTGCAGCTGTTGCAGCGTGCCCTGCCAGCGCGGGCCGTTGGTGCCGGCGGCCTGCCACTGACCATCCAGCTCGGCCGTCAGCTGGGCCGGGGCGCCGCCGCGGTTGCCGGCCAGCCGCTCCAGCCAGGCCGGTGGGTGCAGGCCGGTGTCGGCCCGCAGGCTGGCATGGTGGCGTTGCAGGCTGCCGTTGAGCTGGCTGTCCAGCTGGGTCAGGCTGCGACCGGCTTCGCGCAGCTGGCGGAGCTTCAGGCTGCCCTGCAAGGGGTCGGTGTCACGCAGGCCGCCTTGGGCGTTCAGCTGGGCCTGCCCCAGTTGCACGGTGCCGGTCTGCAGGTCCTGTAGCTCGAGCCGGGTCTGCCAGCGGCCGTCGCCGGCCTCGCCGCCCAGCCGGGCGTTGAGGTCCAGCCGGCCGGCCTGCGGGGCCCAGCCCGCCAGAGACGGGGACAGGCGCAGCCAGGGCGCCAGGGCCTGCAGCCGGGGCAGCGCCAGCGTGGCGGCGCCCTGGGAACGTTCCGGGGTCAGCGCGTTGCCGGACCAGTGGGCTTGCAGGCGGCCATCGTCGAGTTGGAGCTCGGCCGTGGCGCGCTGCTGTTCGCCGCGCTTGTCCACCTCCAGCAGCCCCTGGACCGGCACGCCGGCCAGCACGCTGGGATGCAGTTGCAGCTGGACCTGCCCCTTCAGCGTCTTCCACCAGGCCAGCGGATGCGGCGCCACCGCCTCGGGCAGGCTGCCGGTGCTGCTCAGCTCGGCCTGCAGGCGTTGCGGGGCGCGGCGCCATTCGCTGTCGGGCGCGCCGGGCCACCAGGTGCGCAGGTCCAGGTCTTTCAGCTGGCCCTTGAGTTGCCATTGCCAGTCGGCGTTGGCCAGGCGTTGCGCGTCGCCGCTCAGCGAGGCCTGGGCGGCTCCGGCGCGCAGCTGCAGGGTCTGCACCGTCACGCGCTGACGGGCCAACTGGCCGTTGAACTCGAAGGCGGCCGGGGTGCGCTCGCCAGCGCCGGTCTCCAGGGGGCCTTGCAGCAGGGTCTTCAGGGCCAGCGTGGGCGCCGTGCCGCTGGCGGCCTGACCGGGAACCGGCAGGTGGCCCAGCTGCAGGGCCACCGGGCCGGCCAGCGTCATGGCGGGTAGCCGCGGGTCCAGGGCCGCGGGCTGCCACTGGGCCACCTGCAGCGTCAGCTCGGCCCGGCCCTGGTCGACCCGGTAGCGGCCTTCGCCGCTCCACTGGCCGGCCGACCGTTGGGCATTGGCCCACTCAAGGCGGAAGCGCTGCAGCGACAGTTCGGTCAGGGGCTCGGGCGTGCCTTGCAGCGCCAGGCTCAGCGAGCGCAGCGGCAGCCGGCCCTCATCCCAGCGGCCAGGGGCCTGGTTGGTGGCCTGCAGCTCGGCCTGAGCCGGCCGGTGCAGGCCGGCGCTGCGCAGCTGGGCTTGCACGTCCAGCCGCGTGTGGGGGGCGTTGCTGCTCAGGCTGGCCAGGTCCAGGGCGGTGGTCTGCAGGCTCAGCTCGCCCAGCGGCCAGGCGGCAAAGGGGCTCAGGCGGGTGTGCAGTTCGGCCTGGGGGGCGGTGTCCTGCGGCCGGGCCGCCTGGCCGACCAGCCGGGCGTGCGCGTCCAGCGCATTCAGCGGCCCCTGCAGGCTCAGGGTGGCCTGCCAGGGCAGGCTGGCCGGCGTGTCAGCGGGCAGGCTGTGCAGGGCCAGCTGGCCCTGGACCGTCATCGGGCCCCGGGTGCCGATGCGGGCCTGGCCGCTGAGCTGGAAGCGGTCGGTGTCCAGGTGCTGCAGGGTCAGCTGGTGCTGCTGCCCCTGTACGGCGCCCAGCTCCAGTTGGGCCTGCAGGTGGCGCAGCGGCGGCAGCGGGGCCACGTCGAGCTGGTCGAGCGTCAGCCGGTCCACGCGCAGGTCCAGCGGCAGGCGCAGGTCGGTCGGCGGCGGGCTGGCGGGGGCGTTGGGGGCGGACTGCCATTGCAGCTGGGCCGCGGCAACCTGCCCGGCCTCCAGCCGCAGCCAGGCACCCGCCCGGGGGCGCCACTGGGCGCGCAGGGACTGGATCTTCAGCTGACCGATGTCCAGCTGACCGCTGGCGAGCGTCAGGCGCAGGTGGCGGGCCTGGAGCTGCCCGTCGGCCAAGGTGCCTTGCAGGCCCTCGACCGTCAGCCCGGGCACCAGGGACAGTGCCCGGGTGAGGCCGTCCTGGCTGTGCCAGACCCAGGCCCCCAGCCCGGCCACGGCGGCGGCGCCCAGGCCCAGCGCCAGCCCCGCGGCGGCCAGCCCGACCCGGCGGCGCGCCGCCACGGGGGCGGGCGTCTCGGTGGGCATCGCCTCGTTGGGGGGCAGTTCGCTCAGGGGGACGCTCTCAGAAGGCGACGCC
>JAYSCA010000370.1:0-3536 GCA_041915165.1 Ideonella sp. | reverse complement strand
CCGATTCTTGCCCCGCCTCTCGCAGGAGCCTGCTCGTGCTGTATCCCAAGGAATTTGACGTCATCGTGGTGGGCGGTGGCCATGCCGGCACCGAGGCCGCATTGGCCGCGGCCCGCATGGGCTGCGCCACCTTGCTGCTGTCCCACAACATCGAAACCCTGGGCCAGATGAGCTGCAACCCGTCGATCGGCGGCATCGGCAAGGGGCATCTGGTGAAAGAGGTGGACGCGCTGGGCGGTGCGATGGCCCTGGCGACCGACGAGGGCGGCATCCAGTTCCGCATCCTCAACTCCAGCAAGGGGCCGGCGGTACGGGCCACCCGGGCCCAGGCCGATCGCATCCTCTACAAGGCGGCCATCCGCAAGCGGCTGGAGAACCAGACCAACCTCTGGCTGTTCCAGCAGGCGGTCGACGACCTGATGGTCGAGGGCGACCGGGTGGTCGGCGCGGTGACCCAGGTTGGCATCCGCTTCCGGGCGCGCGCGGTGGTGCTGACGGCCGGCACCTTCCTGAACGGCCGCATCCACGTCGGCCTGCAGAACCACCCGGGCGGCCGGGCTGGCGACCCGCCCGCGGTCAGTCTGTCGGACCGACTGAAGGAACTGAAGCTGCCGCAGGGCCGCCTCAAGACCGGCACGCCGCCACGCCTGGACGGGCGCAGCATCGACTTCTCCAAGCTGACCGAGCAGCCCGGCGACGGGGTGGGGCTGGTGGGCCGCTGGGGCGAATCGGCCCCGACCGGGCCCGAGGTGCCGGTGTTCAGCTTCCTGGGCGAGGCCACCATGCACCCGCGCCAGCTGCCCTGCTGGATCACCCACACCAATGAGCAGACCCACGCCATCATCCGATCCGGTTTCGACCGCAGCCCGATGTTCACCGGCAAGATCGAGGGCGTGGGCCCGCGCTACTGCCCCAGCATCGAGGATAAGATCAACCGCTTTGCGGACAAGGATTCGCACCAGATCTTCTTGGAGCCCGAGGGCCTGAGCACGAACGAGTTCTACCCGAATGGCATCTCCACCAGCCTGCCGTTCGACATCCAGCTGGCCGCGGTGCGCTCCATGCCGGGTCTGGAAGAGGCTTTCATCCTGCGGCCCGGCTATGCCATCGAGTACGACTACTTCGACCCGCGCGAGCTGAAGTCCACCTTCGAGACCCGGCAGATCCAGGGCCTGTTCTTCGCCGGCCAGATCAACGGCACCACCGGCTACGAGGAGGCGGCGGCGCAGGGGCTGTACGCCGGCGCCAATGCGGCCCTGCAGGCCCTGGGCCGCGAGCCACTGATCCTGGGTCGGGACCAGGCCTACCTGGGCGTGCTGGTGGACGACCTGATCACCAAGGGGGTGAGCGAGCCTTACCGCATGTTCACCAGCCGGGCCGAGTTTCGCCTGCAGCTGCGCGAGGACAACGCCGACGCCCGGCTGACCGAGCTGGGCCGCCAGCTGGGCCTGGTGGACGACGCGCGCTGGGCGGCCTACGGCCGGAAGCGCGAGGCGGTTTCACGTGAAACAGAGCGCCTGAAGTCGACCTGGGTCCACCCGGGCATCCTGCCTGCCGAGACCGCCGAACGGCTGCTGGGCAAGGCCATCGAGCGCGAGTACAACCTGGCCGACCTGCTGCGCCGGCCGGGGGTTGACTTCGACACCGTGGCGGAGATCGCCGCGACGGCGCGGCCGGACGCGGGGGTTTCACGTGAAACACTGGCGGTGGAGCTGGGCACCGTGTTGGCCGACACCGTGATCGAACAGGTGGAGATCGCCACCAAGTACGCCGGCTACATCGACAAGCAGCAGGAAGAGGTGGGCCGGGCCCAGGCCTACGAGCGTCTGAAGCTGCCGGCCGACCTGGACTACGGCCAGGTGACGGCGCTGAGCCATGAGGTGCGCCAGAAGCTGAACCGCCACCGCCCGGAGACCCTGGGGCAGGCCGCCCGCATTTCGGGGATCACGCCGGCGGCCATTTCGCTGCTGCTGGTGCACCTGAAGAAGAAACGGTTGGCCGGTTTCGCCAGCGAGCCGGCCGCGGCCGACATGCCACCGGCCGCGTGAGACTCATTTCTCGGATTGCGCATGACCCACCCTCTGCACGCTGAACTCGCCCGTGGCCTGGCCGCGCTGGACCTGCCGTTGACGGACGACACCCAGGAGCGCCTGTTGGCCTACCTGGACCTGATCGCCCGCTGGAACAAGGTCTACAACCTGACGGCGGTGCGGGATCCGGCCGACATGCTGCGTCAGCATCTGCTGGACTGCCTGGCGGCCGTGCCGGCCCTGGACCGCGCCGCCTCGACCCGATCGGAAGGGGCCGCGCCCTGGCGCATTCTGGATGTGGGCAGTGGCGCCGGCCTGCCTGGCGTGGTGCTGGCCACCGTGCGGCCGGACTGGTCGGTCACCTGCGTGGACACGGTGGCCAAGAAGGCCAGCTTCATCCGCCAGGTGGCGGCGGAGCTGGGGCTGCCGAACCTGCAGGCGGTGCACCAGCGGGTCGAGGACATGGCGCCACCGCCGTTCGACCTGATCACCTCCCGGGCCTTCGCCTCGCTGGCCGACTTCATCGCCCTGACGCGTGAGCGTCTGGCCCCCGGGGGCCAATGGGTCGCGATGAAGGCCCACCTGACCGACGAGGAACGTGCCGCGGTGCCAGCCGACGTGCGGCTCGACCGGGTGGAACTGCTGCAGGTGCCGGGGCTGGAGGCTCAGCGCTGCCTGGTCTGGCTGCAGCCACAGGCCTGATCCGTCCCCTTCCGCACAGGCTGTCCACGTCACATCCACCGCCTGTCCACCGGCTTGCCCCCAGGGTTGTCCACAGCCCGTGGCAGATCCGTCTCCCGCGGGGCGGGGGCGTGCGCAGGAGCCTGCCACAGGCGACAATGGCGGCTTCGCTCTCTTCCGCATTCCCATGTCCCGGATCTTCTGCATTGCCAACCAGAAAGGCGGCGTCGGCAAGACGACGACCTGTGTGAACCTGGCCGCAGGCCTGGCCAGTGTGGAACAGCGGGTCCTGCTGGTGGACCTGGACCCCCAGGGCAATGCCACGATGGGGTCCGGGGTCGACAAGCGCACGCTGACGCACAGCGTCTACGACGTGCTGCTGGAAACGGCGGACATCCCGGAGGCGCGGGTCCGCTCGGAGAAGGGCGGCTATGACGTGCTGGGTGCCAACCGGGAACTGTCCGGGGCGGAGGTGGAGCTGGTGGCGCTGGAGCGGCGCAACGAGCGTCTGCGGGCCGCGCTGAAGGCGGTTGATACAGACTATGACTTTGTTCTGATCGATTGCCCTCCCAGCCTGAGCATGCTGACGCTCAACGGGCTGTGCAGTGCCCACGGCGTGATCGTGCCGATGCAGTGCGAGTACTTCGCGCTGGAAGGCCTGACCGACCTGGTCAACACGATCAAGCAGGTGCATGCCAACCTGAACCGCGACCTGCAGCTGATCGGTCTGCTGCGGGTGATGTTCGACCCGCGCATCACGCTGCAGACGCAGGTCAGCGACCAGCTCAAGGCCCACTTCGGCGACAAGGTGTTCGATACCGTCAT
>JAYSCA010000369.1:0-3536 GCA_041915165.1 Ideonella sp. | reverse complement strand
GCTCTCAGTCACGTGTTGACAGCATGGGCGTGACTGTGCCGGGATAGGACAGCCTCGACCATCCCCTGTCCGGGCGAGAGGCATCCATAACCTTAGGGAGAACCCCGCCCGCCGCCCCACGCGCTCAGTCGAACAGCGGCAGCACCGGCGACTTGAGGGCGGCGCGCCGCGCGTCCAGGTCGGGGATCACCGAGCGCACCACGTCCCAGAAGGCCGGGCTGTGGTTCATCTCGCGCAGGTGGGCCAGTTCATGGGCCACCACATAGTCGATCACCGCCGGGCTGAAATGGATCAGCCGCCAGTTCAGGCGGATCGAGCCGTCGGCCGAGGCGCTGCCCCAGCGGGTCTGGGCCGCGCTCAGGCGCAGCCGCCGCACCGACACGCCCAGCCGCTCGGCAAAGTGAGTGCAACGCCCTTCGAAATGGCGCAGCGCCTCCTGCTGCAGCCAGGACTGCACCACGTCGCGGATCTGGGTCGGCGCCGCGCCCTGGGCCAGCCCCACCCGCAGGCAGCGCAGCGCGCCCTCGGCCGGAGCGTCCTGCAGATGGGCCCCGACCACGGCGGTGTCGAGCCGCAGCGCCAGCGTGGCACCCAGGAAGGGCAACTCGGCGCCGTCGCGCCAGTCGATGCGGGCGGCCTCCAGATGCTGGCGGCGCTCGCGCTGCTCGGTCAGCTTGCGCAGGATCCAGCCGGACTTGGCCAGCAGCGCCTGGTCGATGTCGCCCTGCCCCACCCAGCGCGGCGCACTGACGGTGAGGCCGTCGGCGCTGACGACAAAGCCGATGGACTTGCGCCGGGCCCGCCGCAGCCGGTAGGCCACCCGGCAGGCGCCCAGCCGGATCTCGCGGTCGGCCTGGGGATGGGCATGGCTGACACTGGTGGGCGGCAGCACGGACCGTGGAGGCGCCACCGGCGGCGCCGCAGGACGCAGGCGCTGGCCCAAGGCCGGAAAGGCCGCGTCGATCACATCGAACAGCGACATCTGATCGGGCAGGGCGGCATCACGTCGGGCGGCCATGGGCGGCGATTCTAGGACGCGCGCCCGCTGCGTGTCAGGCCGCCTGAATGGCCGGATAGGCCTCGGGGTCGAGCCGGTGCATCTCGGTCTCGATCCAGTTCTCGACCTCGCGCATCAGTTCCTCGGGTGCGCGACCTTCGGAGACGATGGGCTGGCCGATGGAGATCGTGACCTCCCCGGGCCGCAGCAGGAAGCTGCGGCGCGGCCAGCAGCGCGCCGAGTTGACCGCGATCGGCACGATGGGCACGCCGGTGGCGATCGCCAGCCGCGAGGCGCCGGTCTTGTAGGTGCCGCGCTCACCGCGCGGGATGCGCGTGCCCTCGGGGAACATGATGACCCAGTTGCCGCGCGCCATGTAGCGCTTGCCCTGCGCGGCCACCTTGTGCCAGGCCTCGGTGCGGCGCGAGCGGTCGATGTGGATCATGTCCAGGCGCGCCATGGACCAGCCGAAGAACGGGATCCACAGCAGCTCGCGCTTGAACACGTAGCACAGCGGGTGCGGCATCAGTGCCGGGTAGGCAAAGGTCTCCCAGGTGGACTGGTGCTTGGAGGCCAGCAGCACCGCCGCGTTGCCATCTTCGGCCGTGGGCACGTTCTCCATGCCGATGACGCGCCAGCGCACGCCGCAGATCAGGCGCGCGCCCCACAGGGCCACCCGCAGCCAGCCGGCGCAGATCCAGTACAGCGCGTTGCCGCGCAGCACGATGGACACCAGCACCACGAAAGTGCCCCAGGGGATGACCGTCACGACCATCCAGAGAAAGAACAGGGCCGAACGCAGGACCCATCCCAGACGTTGCATGGAAAACCTCAATGACCTTGGGAATCGGCGGCGGGCGCCTGGGCCGCCGCCTTGGCGGCCGCCGCGTCGCGTTGCAGCAGGTGGCGGACAAACGCCCCCAGATCCGCATGGACCGTGGTGCCGGGCACGGAGGCCACCCACTGGGCCCGCTCGGCCTCGGTGACCTCGGCCGCCCGGCCGGTCTGGATCAGGTGCGGCGGGCAGCCGGCCGCCTGGGCCGCCTGCAGGTCCCGCAGGGTGTCGGCCACCATCGGCACCTGTTTCAGGTCCACCCCGTAGCGGCGGGCGATGTCGAACATCATGCCCGGCTGGGGCTTGCGGCAGTCGCAGGCCTCCTCCGGCGCATGGGGGCAGAAGAAGACCGCGTCGATGCGGCCACCCTTGGCCGCCAGCATCTTCATCAGGCGCAGGTGCACCTCGTTGACCGAGGCCATGTCGACCAGGCCGCGGCCGATGCCGGACTGGTTGGTGGCCAGCACCACATGCCAGCCGGCATGGTTGAGCTGGGCCACCGCCTCCAGCGCCCCCGGGATCGGCTCCCACTCCTCCGGCTCCTTCACATGGTCCTCGCGGAACAGGTTCAGGATGCCGTCGCGGCCGATGATGATGAGCTTGGGCGGGGCGACCGGCATGGCCTCAGCTCGCCAGACGCGACAGGTCGGCCACGCGGTTCATCGCCGCATGCAGGCCGTTGAGCAGGGCCAGCCGGTTGGCGCGCAGCGCCGGGTCCTCGGCATTGACCATCACGCCGTCGAAGAAGGCGTCCACCGGCGCCTTCAGCGCCGCCAGGGCCTGCAGCGAGCCGGTGTAGTCGTGGGCCTCGAAGCGGGCGTCGGCCTGCGGCGCCACCTCGGCCAGCGCCGCGGCCAGCGCCTGTTCGGCGCTTTCCTGCAGCAGCGCGGCGTCGATCGCGGTGGGCAGTTCGCCTTCGACCTTTTTTAGGATGTTGGAGACGCGCTTGTTGGCCGCGGCCAGCGAGGCAGCCTCGGGCAGCGCGGCGAAGGCGCGCACGGCCTCCAGGCGGCGCGGCACGTCGCCCAGGCGGCTGGGGTGCAGCGCCAGCACCGCGTCCACCTCCTGCGCGCTGTAGCCCTGCTCGCGCAGCGAGACGGCCAGCCGGTCGGCAAAGAAGGCCCGCAGCGCCTCGCTCGGATCCTGGATCAGGCTGCCGAACACCGGCACGGCCGCGGCGATCAGCGCCGGCAGCTCCAGCGACAGGTTCTTCTCGACCAGCAGGCGGATCACGCCCAGCGCATGACGGCGCAGCGCGAACGGGTCCTTGTCGCCGGTGGGCAGTTGGCCGATGCCGAACAGGCCGACCAGGGTCTCCAGCTTGTCGGCCAGGGCCAGCACGGTGCCGGTGTGGTTGCGCGGCAGCGCGTCGCCGGCAAAGCGCGGCTTGTAATGGTCCTCGATGGCGATGGCCACGCCGTCGCGCAGGCCCTCGTGGCGGGCGTAGTAGCCGCCCATGATGCCCTGCAGCTCGGGGAACTCGCCGACCATGTCGGTCAGCAGGTCGGTCTTGGCCAGCGTGGCGGCTTCCTGCACCTTGCTGTCGAGCACGTCCAGCTCGTCCTTGGCCAGCACGGTGTAGGGCAGCACGGCCAGGCGCAGCTGGCCGACGATGGCGTGGGCGATCTGGCGCACGCGCTCGCTGCGCTCGGCCTGGGTGCCCAGCTTGCCGTGGTAGACGACCTTGGCCAGGCCCGGCACGCG
>JAYSCA010000368.1:0-3548 GCA_041915165.1 Ideonella sp. | reverse complement strand
CCAGGCGGTCGAGCTGGCGCTGATCCAGCAGCCCGGCCTGCAGGCCGAGTTCGATGCCCTGGCCGTGGCCGAGGCCGAGCGCGTGCGCGCGGGGCGCCTGCCCAACCCGGCGCTCACGCTGGGGCGCCTGGCTGGTGGCGGTGCGCTGGAAGTGGACCGATCGCTGACCGTGGACCTGCTGGGCTGGCTGGCCTGGCCTGCGCTGGACGGCGTGGCCCAGCGCCAGTGGCAGAGCGCGCAATGGCAGGCCGCCGTGGCGGCCGTGGGCCAGGCCCAGTCGGCCCGCCAGGCCTGGGTGGACGCGGTGGCCGCGCGGCAGCAGTTGGCGCTGCAGCAGCGCCTGCAGGCCGTGGCCGACACCAGCAGCGCACTGACCCAGGCCATGGTCCAGGCCGGCAATGTGCCGGCGCTGACCCAGTTGCGCGAGCAGGCCTTCCAGACCGAGAGCCGGCTGCAGCTGGCCCAGGCGGGGCAGAACGCCCTGGCCGCGCGCGAGCGCCTGGTGCGCGCCCTGGGGCTGGACGCTGACGCGCCACGCCTGACCCTGCCGGACCAACTGCCCGCCTTGCCGGCCCAGCCCCGCACGCTGAGCGAGGCCGAGCAGACCGCGATCGACCAGTGCCTGGACGTGCAGATGGCCCGCCACGCCACCGAGGCCACGGCCCGGTCGCAGGGGCTGACGCAGGCGACGAGCTGGGTCAATGTGCTGGAGGCCGGGGTGCAGGACAAGCACGCCCGGGGCGAGCCCACCCAGCGCGGCGCCGAGTTGACGCTGGAGCTGCCGCTGTTCGACTTCGGCCGCACCCGCCGCGCCGAGGCCGAAGCCCGCTATCGCCAGGCCCTGCACCGCACGGCCCAGGTGGCGCTGGCCGCTCGTTCCGAGGTGCGCGAGGCCTATGCCGCCTACCGCGCCGCCTATGACGCGGCCCAGGTCCACACCCGCGAGCTGCTGCCGTTGCGCCAGAAGATCGCCGAGGAGATGCTGCTGCGCTACAACGGCATGCTGATCGGCACGGCCGAGCTGCTGGACGACGCCCGTGCGCGCGTCGCCGCCGCCAGCGCCGCGCTGGCCGCCCAACGCAGCTTCTGGCAGGCCGATGCCCGTCTGCAGGCCGCTCTGGCGGGCGTGCCGGCCAACCCGGCCGAGATGGCCACCTCCCTCACCACCGATGCTCCGGCCACCGCGGCCGCGGGCCACTGAAAGCCTGCCATGACCGCACGCAGAGACTTTTTCCGCAGCGCGGGCGCCACCTTGCTGGGGGCGGCCGCCGTCAGCCGCGCCGGTGCTGCCTTGCTGCCTGAGGCCGCCGTCCAGACCTCGCCCGAGACCCAGGTGCCGCCCGCGCCGCCCAATGGCCGTCCTTTCCAGCCCCTGGTCACGCTCAATGGCTGGTCCTTGCCCTGGCGCATGAAGAACGGCGTCAAGGAATTCCACCTGGTGGCCGAGCCGGTGGTGCGCGAGATCGCCCCCGGCATGACCGCCAAGCTGTGGGGCTACAACGGCCAGAGCCCGGGCCCGACGATCGAGGCGGTCGAGGGTGACCGCATCCGCATCTTCGTGACCAACAAGCTGCCCGAGCCGACCACTGTGCACTGGCACGGCATCCTCGTGCCCTCCGGCATGGACGGTGTCAGCGGCCTGACCCAGCCGCCCATCGCGGTGGGCAAGACCTGGCTGTACGAGTTCACGCTGCAGCGCGCCGGCACCTTCATGTACCACCCGCATGCCGACGAGATGCTGCAGATGGCCATGGGCATGATGGGCCTGTTCATCGTCCACCCGAAGAACCCACGTCAGCACCGGGCGGACCGTGACTACGGCTTCATCCTGAACGCCTACGACATCGAACCCGGCAGCGCCACGCCCCGCGTGAACACCATGCTGGACTTCAACCTCTGGACCTGGAACAGCCGGGCCTTCCCCGGTATCGATCCCTTCGTGGCCCGCAGCGGCGAGCGGGTGCGCATTCGGGTGGGCAACCTGACGATGACCAACCACCCGATCCACATGCACGGCCCGCACTTCGAGGTCACCGGCACCGACGGCGGCTGGGTGCCCGCCAGCGCGCGCTGGCCCGAGGTCACGACCGATGTGGCGGTGGGCCAGATGCGGGCCATCGAGTTCGACGCCATCGCCGGCGACTGGGCCATCCACTGCCACAAGAGCCACCACACCATGAACGCGATGGGCCACAGCGTGCCCACGATGGTCGGCGTGGCGCAGAAGGAACTGGCGAAGAAGGTGGCCGCCCTGGTGCCCGACTACATGGCCATGGGCGAGCACGGCATGCACGAGATGGCCGAGATGGAGATGCCGCTGCCGGACAACACCCTGCCGATGATGACCGGCCAGGGGCCGTTCGGCCCGGTGGGCATGGGCGGCATGTTCAGCGTGGTCAAGGTGCGCGACGACCTGAAGCCGGGCGAGCACCGCGACCCGGGCTGGTACCGCCACCCGGCCGGCACGCTGGCCAGCGAGTACACCGCCGAGCTGCCCGCACCCGCCCGCGCCGCAGCGCCGGCTGCCGACGCGCACACGATGCAGGTGCACAAGCCTGGCGCGGACATGCCGGGCATGTCGGACATGCACATGGGCCATTGAACAGGAGTTGGCGATGACACGAGACACGACATTCCACCGACGTCAGCTGCTGGGCCTGGGCCTGCTGGCCCTGGCCGGCGTGGGCCAGGGCGCCCGCGCCGCAGCGCCGCTGCCGCGGGTGCAGGTCTACAAGAGCCCGTCTTGCGGCTGCTGCGGCGCCTGGGCCGACCACATGCGGGCCGCCGGCTTCGCCGTGGAGGTCCACGCGGTGGACTTCCCTGGCGCCATCCGGCGCCAGCATGGCCTGCCCGACCGCTTTGCCAGCTGCCACACCGCGCTGGTGGACGGCTATGTGGTGGAAGGCCATGTGCCGGCGGCGGAGGTCAAGCGCCTGCTGGCCAGCCGGCCGCGCGCCGTCGGCCTGGCCGTGCCCAGCATGCCACCGAGCTCGCCCGGCATGGATGTGCCGGGCCGCCGGGACCCCTACCAGGTCCTGCTGGTGGACGCCCAGGGCCGCGAGACCGTCTGGGCGAACTACCCGCAGCCGGCCGGCCCGCGCGGCTGAGCTCAGGACGTGGCCGTGGCCCGCATGTGGTACAGGGCGGCCACCAGGTCGGACTGGGTGACCATGCCCACCAGGCGCTGGCGCGCGTCGACGATGGGCAGGTGGTGGAAGCTGCGGTCCGACAGCAGCGGCACCAGCTCGCCCACGTGCAGGTCGACGGGCGCTGTGCGCACCGGGTGGGTCATGATCTGACCGGCCACCTCCGGATGCAGGCTGTGACTGCGTCCGCTGGGGCGCAGCAGCGCGCGCAGGCGCTCGCCCAGGCGGGTCGGGCCGTCCAGGCCGGCATGGTGCAGGAAGTCGGTCAGCGTGACGATGCCCACCACCCGCCGGCCCCGGTCCACCACCGGCAGGGCGTGGATGCGGTGCTGGCGCAGCGTGTCCCAGGCGGCCTGCAGCGGGGTGCCGAAATCCAGCGCCACCACGTCGCGCGACATGATG
>JAYSCA010000367.1:0-3555 GCA_041915165.1 Ideonella sp. | reverse complement strand
GGCGTAGCCCAGGTAGCCGTGGTTGGTCACGCTGACGTGCTTCTGCACCTCGTACATCTTCTGGGTGTAGAGGTTGGACGGCGGGTTCTCGGTGCCGTCCACCACGCCGGTTTGCAGGGCCTGGTAGGTTTCCGAGAAGGCCAGCACCTGGGGCAGGGCGCCGATGGCGCGCATCTGCGCGTCCAGCACCTTGGAGGACTGGATGCGCATCTTCAGGCCCTTGTAGTCCTCGACAGACTTCAGCGGCCGGTTGGCCGACATCACCTTGAAGCCGTTGTCCCAGTAGGCCAGGCCGGTGATGCCGCGGCTTTCCAGCTTCTTGAGCAGCTTGGCGCCCACGGGACCCTGGGTGACCGCGTGCAGGTCGTTGTAGTCGTCGAAGATGAAGGGCAGGTCGAAGGCCTCGAACTCCTTCACGCCCAGCGGCGCGAACTTGGACAGCGAGGGCGCCAGCATCTGCACCGAGCCCAGCTGCAGGGCTTCCATCTCTTCCTTGTCCTTGTAGAGCTGGCTGTTCGGATAGACCTCGACCTTGACCCGGCCCTTGGTCAGCTCGGCCGCGCGCTTGGCGAAGAAGTCGGCCGCCTTGCCCTTGGGCGTGTCGTTGGCCACCACGTGGCTGAACTTGATGACGATGGGCGACTGGGCCTGGGCGGCGGGTGCCAGCAGCAGGCCGGTCGAGGCCAGGGACACGGCGGCGGTGGCCAGGGCCAGACGGCGGGTGAAGCGGGTCATGGTGGTCTCCAGAGTCGTTGTGACTAGACGATGCAGGGCACGGCGTGCACGCACGGCGCGGAGTGTGTGGGCGGTGCCACGGGCGGGGAACTGTGGAATTCCACATTCCGGCCCGCCAGCGTGGTGATTTGCGGGTAATCCATGAGGCCGGACGCGATCAACGGGCCGTTTTGGCGCTGGCGCTGGCTAGACTGCGACCGCCCATGCGATCTTCTTTCGACACCTCCTCGCCCGCGGCCGCGGCGCTGCTGCGCCCGGCCTTGCCGGCAGCCTTGCGCCGCGGGCTGTGGGCCTGGCCGCTGTTGCTGTCGCTGCTGTTCGTGGGCGGGGTGGTGCTGTGGGCCTACCGCACCAGCCAGGCCGAGCGCGAGGAGTCGCACCACACGATGATCTCGGACGCGCTCAGCGCCGAGGCGCAGCTGCGCGCCCGGCTGGACCTGGAGGCGGTGCACCTGCGCGCCCTGGCCGCTCAGCTGCGGCGCGCACCTCGCAACCGCCAGACCCTGGCCAGCAACCCGGAGGTGGAGTCCGGGCTGCGGGGGCTGTGGTTGAGCGTGACCTGGCTGGATGCGGACAACCGCATCGTGGCCCACCTGCCGACCCAGTCGGTGCCGCCGCTGGACCTGAAGCAGGCCACCCGCGAGGACGAGCGCGATGGCCTGAGCGCCCACCTGGTGGCACCGGTGGACCCCACGCTCGCCGACGCCGTGCCGGACACCAACCGCTTCGATGTCGCTGGCGAGAAGGTGGTGGTGCGCTTCTCGCCCACGGCCTTGCTCAAGCGCGACACCCCCTGGTGGCTGACCCGCCGCTACGAGGTGCAGCTGGTGGACGGCAGCGACCAGGTGATCGCCTCGGCCGATGGGCCGGTGCGGGCCCCTTCGGCCGGCGGCTTGCGTGACAGCTACCGGGTGCTGGTGGGGGGCGGTCTGCCCGGTGTGTACCTGCAGCTGACCGAGCGCGAGGCGCCGCCGCCGTGGTGGCAGGGCGTGCCGCTGGTGCTGGTCGGTGGCTTTCTGCTGCTGATCGGCGGCGCCACGCTGCTGCTGCGGCGCCAGATGCGGCAGGTCAGCGCGGCCGAGGCGGCCTGGCGCACCGAGGTGGCCTGGCGCGGCGCGATGGAGGACTCCGCGCTGGTGGGCCTGCGCGCCCGCGACGCCGAAGGCCGGCTGCTGTATGTGAACCGCACCTTCTGCGAGATGGTGGGCCGGCCGGCGGAGGAACTGCTGGGCCTGAAACCGCCCATGCCGTACTGGCCGCCCGAATCGGCCGGCGAGGCCATGCAACGCAGCCGCCGCGGCCTGGCGGGCCTGGCCCCGCGCGAGGGCTATGAGGCCGAGTGGCGCCACGCCGATGGCCACCGGATCGAGGTGATGGTGTTCGAGTCGCCGCTGGTGGACGCGCAGGGACAGCAGATCGGCTGGATGGGCTCAATCATCGACATTACCACCCGCAAGCGGCTGGAGGAGCGCGAGCGCCACCAGGCCGAGGCCCTGGCGCACCAGGCGCGTCTGACCACACTGGGCGAGGTGGCCTCGGCCCTGGCGCATCAACTGAACCAGCCGCTCACCGCGGTGGCCGGCTACAACGCCGGGGTGCTGCGGCGGCTGGAACAGGCCGGCTGTGACGACGCGATGGTGATGCAGGCCCTGCGCCGCCAGGGCGAGCAGGCGGCCGAGGCCGGTCGCATCGTGCGGCGCATCCGCGAGTTCCTGACCCGGCGCGCGCCGCAGCGCGAGCCCGCCGTGCTGCGGGAGATCGTGCAGCAGGCGGTGGCCCTGTTGCAGCGGGACTTCCAGCGCCAGCAGGTGCGGGTGTCGCTGGACCTGCCCGCCACGCTGCCGACGGTGCAGGCCGATCCGGTGCTGATCGAGCAGGTGCTGATCAACCTGCTGCGCAACGCCGCCGACGAGCTGGTGCAGCGGCCACCCGGGCTGGCCCGGCAGATCATCGTCTCGGGCACGGCCACCGCCGGCGGTTTCGTGCGCCTGGATGTCGATGACAACGGCCCCGGCCTGGCGGGTCGCACGGCCGAGCAGCTGACCACGCCGTTCTATTCCACCAAGCCCGAGGGCATGGGCATGGGGCTGGCGATCTGCCGCTCGGTGATCGAGGTGCACCACGGCGCCTTTGATGCCGGCGTGAGCCCCTTGGGCGGCGCGCGATTTTCCTGTTCCCTGCCGGTCTGGCAGGACACGGCCGAGGCGGCCGACACTGGAGAGCCTGATGACACATCCGATGGTGCACCTGGTCGATGACGAGGCGGCGGTGCGCGATGCGCTGGGTTTTCTGCTGCAGTCGCACGGCCTGGCGACGGCCGCCTACCCCGACGCGCCGAGCTTTCTGAGCGCGCTGGCCGCCGGCCCGCTGCGCGGCTGCGTGCTGCTGGACGTGCGCATGGAGCCCATGTCCGGCCTGCAGCTGCACGACGAGCTGATGGCGCAGGGCTTCCGGGCCCCGGTGATTTTTCTGACCGGGCATGGCGACATCCCGATGGCGGTGGAGGCGCTGAAGAAGGGTGCCTTCGACTTCGTCGAGAAGCCCTTCAGCGACGACGCGCTGGTGGAGCGGGTGCAGAAGGCCCTGGCGGTGGAGGCGGCCCAGCATGCCGACCAGGCCGCCGGCGACGAGGCGGCGGCCCGCCTGGCCAGCCTGTCCGAGCGCGAGCGCGAGGTGATGCAGCGGGTGGCCGCGGGCAAGCTCAACAAGGTCATCGCCGACGAGCTGCACATCTCGGTGCGGACGGTGGAGGTGCACCGGGCGCGGGTGTTCGCCAAGCTGGGCGTGCGTTCGGCCGCCGAGGTGGCGACGCTGCTGGCC
>JAYSCA010000366.1:0-3558 GCA_041915165.1 Ideonella sp. | reverse complement strand
GTGTCGCTGCATGCGCCCACCGATGCGCTGCGCGATGAACTGGTGCCGCTCAACCGCAAGTACCCGCTGGCCGAACTGATGGCCGCCTGCAAGCGCTATCTGCAGGCTGCGCCGCGGGACTTCATCACCTTCGAATACTGCATGCTGGAAGGTGTCAACGACACCGAAGAGCATGCGCGCGCCTTGCTGGCGCTGGTGCATGGGCGCGGGGAACACCACGTGCCTTGCAAACTCAACCTGATTCCCTTCAACCCCTTCCCAGCTTCCGGGCTGCAGCGTTCTTCCCGTGAGCGCGTGCAGCGCTTTGCCAAGATCCTGCAGGACGCGGGGCTGATCACCACCATCCGCAAGACACGGGGCGATGACATCGACGCGGCTTGTGGTCAACTCGCGGGGGAGGTCCAGGACCGGACCCGCGTGGGCGAGCGCATGAAGCGCCTGCCTGTTCCGATCGTGCCGTTGGGAGTCAAGTAGCCGATGAACTGGATGGGTTGCTGCCGCAAGGCCGGGCTGGGTGCCTTGGCCGTGGCCATGCTGTGGTTGACGGGCTGTGCGGCGCAGGCGCCACGCAAGGATCTGGTGACGGATTCGGACCTGACGAAGAGCGATCGGGCAGCCGAGCTGCACATGGAGCTGGCGTCGGCCTATTTCAGCCGCGGCAACAACGAGGCGGCATTGGACGACGTCAAAAAGGTGCTGGCCGCGAAACCGGATGCCAGTGCCGCCTACAACCTGCGTGGCCTCATCTACGCCAGCATGGAACAGCCCGAGTTGGCGGAAGACAGTTTCCGCCAGGGGCTGCAGGTCAATCCGCAGGACTACAACACCGCCCACAACTACGCCTGGTTCCTGTGCCAGCGGCGGCGCTTTGACGAAGCGGATGCCCAGTTCGCCCGCTTGGTGGCGGCGCCGGACTACCGGGACCTGCCGCGCAGCCTGCTGGCCCGCGGTGTGTGCCAGGCCCGGAACACCCATTGGGCCGAGGCGGAGAAGTCGCTGCAGCGGGCCTACGAGCTGGACCCGAGCAATCCCGCGGTGGCGGTGAACCTGTCCGAGGTGCTGTACCGGGAGCAGCAGTATGAGCGTGCGCGCTTCTACATCCGTCGCGTGAATGCAAACGATGAGCTGGTGACGGCCCAGACCCTGTGGCTGGCCCTGCGCATCGAGCAGAAGATGGGGCAGACCGAGCAGGTGCGTGTGCTGGGCTCGCAGCTGCAGGCCCGCTTCCCGGAAGCGCCGGAAACCCTGTTGTACGAAAAGGGTCGATTCGATGACTGATAGCAACGAAGGGCCGGTGTCGGGCGCTTCGGCCTCCCCATCGGCGGGGCAACTGTTGCGTGCCGCCCGTGAAGCCCAGGGCATGCATGTGGCGGCTCTGGCGGCCGTGCTGAAGGTGCCGGCGGCCAAGCTGGAAGCCCTGGAGGCGGACCGCTACGACGAACTGCAGGGGGCAACCTTCCTGCGGGCGCTGGCCAAGGCGGCCTGTCGGGCCTTGAAGATCGATCCGGCGCCGGTCCTGGCCCGCCTGCCGCGGGCCGAGGTGGACCCGCTGGGCACGATCGGCCAGGGCATCAATGCGCGCTTCAGGGCCCAACAGCCGCAGCGCGAGCTGGTGGACAACGGGGGCTCCAAGCGCGGGCTGCTGATCGCCGTGGCGGTGCTGGTGCTGGCGGCCGCGGGTCTGTGGCTGCTGCCATCCGGCCTGTTCCAGTGGGGCTCGCTGACGAGCACCGTCGAGACGGCCCTGCCGGCGTCGTCGGTGGCCTCGGCGGTTGAATCCGTGGCCAGCGCGGCCTCGTCCGTGGTGGGGCAGTCGGCGGCGGCGGTGGAGGCCGTGGCGTCTTCGGCAGCCGCGGCCTCGGCACCGGCGCTCAGTGCGTCCGAAGCACATGAGGCGGTCGTGGCGGGGGCCCCGCTGGGCGCCTCTGGCGTGGTCGCGCCGGCCGCCTCGGCACCGCCCGTCGCCCCCACCGGGCACGGCATGGTGCAGCTGCGGGCGGTGGCGCCCAGCTGGGTCGAGCTGATCGATGCCACGGGCCAATCCCTGGTGGGGCGCATCCTGCACCAGGGCGAGATGATCAACGTCGAAGGCGTGCTGCCGATGCGGCTGAAGGTCGGCAACGTGGCCGGCACCGAGGTGGTGTTCCAGGGCCGGCCGGTGGACCTGAAGCCGCTGGCCCGCGACAACGTCGCGCGCCTTGAACTCAAGTGATGACACCATGACCGAACAAGACAGTCCCCTGAACCCAGACGCGGCCGACGCGCGCCCGATCGAGGTGGCGGCGCCGGCGGCCCGCCGTTCGCGCCAGGCCCGGGTGGTCTGGGGCGACCGCGTGGTGACCATCGGGGGGGATGCGCCGGTGCGGGTGCAGTCGATGACCAACACCGACACCGTGGATGTGATTGGCACGGCCGTCCAGGTCAAGGAACTGGCCCGGGCTGGCTCCGAGCTGGTGCGTCTGACGGTCAACACGCAGGAAGCTGCGGCCGCCGTGCCGGAGATCCGCGCACAGCTGGACCGCATGGGCGTGGATGTGCCGCTGGTCGGCGACTTCCATTACAACGGCCATCGCCTGCTGACCGAGGTCCCGGCCTGTGCCGAGGCCTTGTCCAAGTACCGCATCAACCCCGGCAACGTGGGCAAGGGGGACAAGGGCGACCGGCAGTTCGCGCAGATGGTCGAGGTGGCCTGCCGTTACAACAAGCCGGTGCGCATTGGCGTCAACTGGGGCAGCCTGGACCAGGAGGTGCTGGCGGCCCTGATGGACGTCAACAGCCGTCGGGCCCGGCCCTGGGAGGCCCGGCAGGTCATGTACGAGGCGCTGGTCCAGTCGGCCCTGCAGTCGGCCGCGCAAGCCCAGGACGTGGGCCTGGACCCGAACCAGATCATCATCAGCTGCAAGGTCAGCGGTGTGCAGGACCTGATCGCGGTCTACCGCGCGTTGGCCCAGCGCTGCGACTACCCGCTGCACCTGGGCCTGACCGAGGCCGGCATGGGCACCAAGGGCACGGTGGCCTCGGCCGCGGCGCTGTCGGTGCTGCTGCAGGAAGGCATTGGCGACACCATCCGTGTGTCGCTGACGCCGCAACCCGGTGAGGCGCGCACCCAGGAAGTCGTGGTGGCGATGGAGATCTTGCAGGCCCTGGGCCTGCGCAGCTTCAACCCCAGCGTGACCGCCTGTCCCGGTTGCGGCCGCACGACCAGCACGGTGTTCCAGGAACTGGCCAAGCAGATTGACGATTTCCTGCGGGCGCAGATGCCGGTCTGGCGCGCCAAGTACCCCGGGGTCGAGCAGATGAAGGTGGCCGTGATGGGCTGCATCGTCAACGGCCCCGGCGAGAGCAAGCATGCCGACATCGGCATCAGCCTGCCGGGGACCGGCGAAGCCCCCTCGGCCCCGGTCTTCATTGATGGCGAGAAGGCCATGACACTGCGCGGGGAAGGCATCGCCACCGAGTTCCAGGCGGTGGTCGAGCAGTACATCGAACGTCGTTTCGGCAGCGCGACCGACGCCCATTGACGTCGTCACGCCACCCGCCACGGCCCGCCGCCTTGCG
>JAYSCA010000365.1:0-3560 GCA_041915165.1 Ideonella sp. | reverse complement strand
ACCGAGCTGGGCCTGCCGGCGCCGGCGGTGGCGGTGAACGGGCGGGATGCGCTGCAGCTCTGGATGGCGCTGGCCCAGCCGGTGGGCCTGGCGCAGGCCCGGGCCTTTCTGGACGGGCTGGTGGCGCGTTATCTGCCGGCACTGCCAGCCCGCCAGTGGCGGGCCTGGCCGGCGACGGACGCGGCGCTGCCGGGCGGCGTGGCCCATGTGGCGGCCATCCCGGCCGAGCAGCCAGGCGGCGAATGCTGGTCGGCCTTTGTCTCGCCGGACCTGGCCCCGGTGTTTGCCGAGACGCCCTGGCTGGACATCCCGCCGCGTGACGAGGCCCAGGTGGCGCTGCTGCGGGGGTTGAGCACCATCGGCGCCACGGTCTGGGCGGAGGCGTTGGCCCAGCTGACTGCGCAGGCGCCCGTGCCACAGGAGGATGGGGCATCCATGCCGGCAGTCGCCGTCGTCGCCACGCCTGCGGGCGTGGGGCCAGGCGCGGACGTCACGGACCCACGCGCCTTCCTGCAGGCGGTGATGTGCGACACCCGGGTACCGCTGGCCCTGCGCATCGAAGCGGCCAAGGCGCTCCTGCCCGGCGCCGCGTTCAGCGGCTGACGTCCACCACCACCCGGTTGGCCGTCAGGCGGCCGTCCAGCAGGTCGGCCGAGGCAGTGATGGCTTCGGACAGGCCGATGGTGTGCACCATGCCGGCCAGCCGCTCGGGCGAGAGATGGCGCGCCAGCAGGGCCCAGGCCTCGGCCCGCCGTTCGTTGGACACATAGACGCAGTTGATGCCGTAGAGGGTGACACCGCGCAGGATGAAGGGCATCACGGTGGCCGGGAAGTCCGCGCCACCGGCCAGCCCGCAGGCGGCCACGGCACCATTCCACTTCGTGGCCGCGCAGGCGTTGGCCAGCGTGTGGCTGCCGACGGTGTCCACCACGCCGGCCCAGCGCTCGCTCTGCAGCGGCTTGCCCGGGGCGGCCAGCGTGGCGCGGTCGATCACTTCGGCCGCGCCCAGCGCCTTCAGGCCATCGGCCAGGGCGGGGCGGCCGCTGGAGGTGTGCACCTCGAAGCCCAGGCCGGCCAGCAGCACGATGGCCACCGAGCCCACGCCACCGCTGCCGCCGGTCACCAGCACCGGGCCCTGCCCGGGCGTCAGACCGTGGCGCAGCAGGGCCTGCACGCACAGGGCGGCGGTGTAGCCGGCCGTGCCGATGGCCATGGTGTCGCGCAGGCTGTAGGGGGCGGGCACCTTCAGCAGCCAATCGGCCGCCACGCGGGCCTTTTGCGCCAGGCCGCCCCAGTGCGTCTCGCCCAGGCCCCAGCTGTTGACCACCACCGCGTCGCCGGGCTGCCAGGCCGGGTCGCTGCTCTGTTCCACCGTGCCGGCCAGGTCGATGCCGGCCACCATCGGCCAGCTCTTGACGATGGCGCCGCGGCCGGTGATGGCCAGCGCGTCCTTGTAGTTCAGCGTGGACCAGGCCACGCGCACGGTGACGTCGCCCGGGGGCAGGGCGTCGTCCTCCAGGTCCGCCAGCGTGGCGGTGGTGCTCTTGTCCGCGTTGCGGGTCAGCAGCAGGGCCTTGAACATAGGTGTCTCCTCTTCTCGGGGGGTGGATTCAGGCCAGGGTGCCGGCGGCGTGCCGCGCGGCCCAGGCGGTGATGAAACGGTGCAGGGCGTCCAGCCCGTCAGTTAGCGCGGCGGGGCCGGGCTGCAGGATCAGCGGCGACTTGATCTCGTGCAGCGCGCCGTGGCGCACCGCCGGGATCGTGTCCCAGCCGGGCCGGGCAGCCACTTGCTCGGGGCGGAACTTCTTGCCGCACCAGGAGCCGATGATCAGATCCGGCGCGGCGCGGATCACCTCGTCGCGGTCGGCCAGGATGCGGTCGCGGCCCAGCGGAGCGCGGGCCCGCTCGGGGAAGATGTCGTCGCCGCCGGCGATGCCGATCAACTCGCTGACCCAGCGGATGGCCGAGATCGAAGGCTCGTCCCATTCCTCGAAATAGACCTTGGGGCGGCGCGGCAGGCGGGCGGCGGTGGCGGCCACTGCGTCCAGTCGGGCCTGCAGCGTGGCCGCGTAGGCGTCGGCTTTCTCGGCCCCGCCCACCATGGCGCCCAAGCGGCGGATGTAGGCCAGGATCTGCGGCACCGAGCGGTGGTTGCTGATCCAGACCTCGACACCGGCTTTGATGAGCGCCTGTGCGATGTCGGCCTGCAGGTCGGAAAAGCCGATCGCCAGGTCCGGCTGCAAGGCCAGGATGGCGTCCAGCTTGGCGCTGGTGAAGGCCGAGACGCGCGGCTTGTCCTGCCGCGCGCGGGGCGGACGCACCGTGAAGCCGGAAATGCCCACGATGCGTCCTTCTTCACCGAGGGCGTACAGCACCTCGGTCGGCTCCTCGGTCAGGCAGACGATGCGCTGCGGGAAGCCGTCGTTCGTCACGGCAAGCCGATCAGAACTGCTCGTCAGCCATGGCCAGGGCGGCGTCCGCACCGTTCAGCACGGTGTAGGCCAGGCCCGAGGCGGCGCTCATCACATGGTCGGCGTAGAAGCGCGCGGTCAGCAGCTTGGACTGCAGGAACGGCGTGTCGCCTTCGCCGGCGGCCAGTTGACGCTTAGCCACCAGGGCGGCGCGGGCCATCTGCCAGCCACCGGTGACGATGCCGAACAGCTCCAGCATCGGCACGGCGGCCATCGCGGCCTGGCGGATGGCTTCGCCCTGGTGCGCCAGGATGAAGGCCACGCCTGACTTCAGCGCGGCAATGCCGGCCTCCAGCGAGGTGCCGATGGCGGCCAGTTGCGCATCGCCGCTGGCGGCCAGCTCGGCGCGCACGGCTTCCATCTGGGCGATCACCGCGCCGATGGTGGCGCCGCCGTCACGGGCGATCTTGCGGCCGATCAGGTCGGCGGCCTGGATGCCGGTGGTGCCTTCGTAGATGGCGGTGATGCGGGCGTCACGCATGTGCTGGGCGGCGCCGGTCTCTTCGATGAAGCCCATGCCGCCGTGCACCTGCACGCCCAGCGAGGTCACCAGCAGCGAGGTCTCGGTGCTCCAGCCCTTGACGATGGGGATCATCAGCTCGACGAAGGCCTGCTGCGTCTTGCGCACCTCGGCATCGGGGTGGGCATGGGCGATGTCCATCGCGGCGGCGGTGACGCCGGCGACGGCGCGCAGCGCTTCAGTGCGCGACTTCATCTGCATCAGCATGCGGCGCACGTCCGGGTGACGGATGATGGCCACCTTGTCGCGACTCTTGGCGCCTTGCTCCACGCCCTGGATGCGGGTGCGGGCGTACTCGGCGGCACGCTGGGTGGCGCGCTCGCACAGGCCCACGCCCTGCAGGCCCACGCCGTAGCGGGCGGCGTTCATCATGATGAACATGTACTCCAGGCCGCGGTTCTCTTCGCCGACCAGCCAGCCGATGGCGCCGTCGTTGTCACCAAAGGCCAGCACGCAGGTCGGGCTGGCGTGGATGCCCAGCTTGTGCTCGATCGAGACGCAGCGCACGTCGTTGCGCGCGCCCAGGCTGCCGTCGGCGTTGACCAGGAACTTCGGCACCACGAACAGCG
>JAYSCA010000364.1:0-3561 GCA_041915165.1 Ideonella sp. | reverse complement strand
GATCCTGGCCGATCACAGCAAGCTGGGCCAAAGCAGCCGGGTGAGCTTCTGCCCGCTGGCGCGCATCGACCGGCTCATCACCGACACCCGGGCGGCCAAGGCCCCCGGTCATGCCGAGCTGGCGAGGGCCGGCTGCTCGATCACGCTGGCCTGACCGAGGCCACCCCCAACCGGCGCAGCAGCCGGTGGAAATTGCTACGGTCCACCCCGGCCTCCCGGGCCGCCGCAGCGGCCACGCCACCGTGACGCGCCAGCAAAGCCTGGAGCCACTGGCGCTGGAAGTCTTCGGTGGCCTGACGCAGCGTCACGCCGATGGTGGCGCTGGACGCCGAGGCGATCTCCTCGGCACGGCCGCCGCCGACCACCGCCATCGGCAACTCGGCCGCCAAATGCTGTTCCGCCACGCCCACCCAGCGGGAAGCACGTCCCTGTTCGGCCACTGCCCGCAGAGCGGCCCGGCTGATGACATGCTCCAGCTCGCGCACATTGCCGGGCCAGGGCTGCTGCAGCAGCCAGGCCTTGGCGGCCGGTGTCAGGCGCAGGTTGCGCGTGCCCAGGCGGTGCTGGTTCTCCTCCAGAAAGCCGCCGGCCAAGGCCAGTACATCGCGACCGCGCTCGCGCAAGGGGGGCACGCGCAGCGGGTAGACGGAGAGCCGGTGGTAGAGATCGGCGCGAAAGCGGCCGCCGGCCACCTCGGCCGCCAGGTCGCGGTTGGTCGCGGCCAGCACCCGCACATCCACCCGCAGCAGGCGGTCGCTGCCGGGGCGCTGCACCTCGCCGCTCTGCAGCACCCGCAACAGCTTGGCCTGCACCGGCAGGGTCAGCTCACCCACCTCGTCCAGGAACAGGGTGCCGCCGTCGGCCAGCTCGAAACGGCCGGCCCGGTCCTGCAAGGCGCCGGTGAAGGCGCCGCGGCGGTGGCCGAACAACTCGCTGTCGGCCAGGGCGTCGGGCAGGGCCGCGCAATTGACCTGCACCAGCGGCCGCGCACGCCGGGCCGATTGGGCATGCAGACGCTGGGCCACCAGCTCCTTGCCCACCCCCGTCTCGCCCAGAATCAGCACGGTCAGGTCAGAGCCAGCCACCAGGTCTATCTCGCGTGCCAGCGTCTGCATGGCCGGGCTCTTACCGCCCAGGCTGCGCCGGCTCAAGACGCTGCTTTGCAGGGCATGCAACCGGGCCTGTTCCCGGCTGGCCTGCTCAGCCAGCTGGCGGATGGTGCGGGCTGCTTCGAGGCCCTCCTGAACCAGCGTCACCAAGGCCTGGCGCTGCGCCAGCGTCACCCGGTCGAAGGCGCCCGCCTGCAAGGCGTCCAGCGTCAGCAAGCCCCACAGCCGGCCGTCCATCTGCAAGGGCACGCCCATGCAGTCATGCACCGGCAGGATGTCGGGCTGTCCCTCCACCAAACCGTCGTAGGGATCGGGCAGACCGCAGTCGGCGGCGAAACGCAAACCGGCTTCACCGCTGGCCAGCAGCTGGGCCAGACGAGGATGGGCCGCCACCGGGAAGGCACGCTCCAAGGCCTCTTCGCCGAGCCCGTCCACCGCCACCGGGCGCAACACCCCCTCCTCCAGACGCAACAGCGCCACCGCGTCGCAACTCACCATGTGGCGAACGGCAGCCAGCAGCGCCGCCAGACGGGCGGGGGCGGCATCCAGAGAACCTTGGGCGGAGATCGGTGCGGTCATCAAGACTCCATTGTGGTTCTCGTGACCACACATCGCTTGTTGTCATAGCGACCACCACGTCCAAGGCAGGGAGAAAAAAGGCCATCTGACAGTCACTTGCCAAGCTCAGCGGAGCTGGCCCACATCTTGATCAATAGCAAGCCATCTTCCCTACCCCAAGGACGAATCCCATCATGCTGAACGCCCAGACGATTGCCCTGGTGAAAGCCACCGTACCCGTGCTGCAAGAACACGGCGAAGCCATCACCCGCCACTTCTACCCCCTGATGTTCCGCCAGTACCCGGAGGTGAAGGCCTTCTTCAACGAAGCCCACCAGGCCGGCGGCGACCAGCCCAAGGCCCTGGCCGGCGCCGTGCTGGCCTACGCCGCCCACATCGACCGGCTGGACGAGATCGCCGGCGCGCTGCCGCGCATCATCCACAAGCACGTCGCGCTGGGTGTGCAGCCCGAGCACTACCCCATCGTCGGCCAGTGCCTGCTGCAGGCCATCCGCGAGGTGCTGGGTGCGGCCGCCACCGACGAGATCATCGCCGCCTGGGGCGAGGCCTACCAGGCTCTGGCGGATCTGTTGATTGCCGCCGAGGCCCAGCTCTACGACGCCAACGCCCAGGCCCCCGGCGGCTGGCGTGGCGAGCGGGCCCTGCGCATCGCCCGCAAGCAGGCCGAGAGCGAGGTCATCACCTCCTTCTATCTGGAGCCGGTGGACGGCGGCGCCCTGCCCGCCTTCCAGCCCGGCCAGTACCTGACCCTGGTGCTGGACATCGATGGCCAGCCGACCCGGCGCAACTACTCGCTGTCGGACGCCCCGGGCCGCCCCTGGCTGCGCATCAGCGTCAAGCGCGAGGACGGCGGCAAGGTGTCCAACTGGCTGCACGACCGCGCCCAGGTGGGCGACACGCTGCAGGCCCTGGCCCCCTGTGGCGACTTCGTGCTGGACGCCCAGGCTCCGGCCGAGCGCCCGCTGGTGCTGGTGACCGGCGGCGTGGGCATCACCCCGGCGATGAGCATGCTGGAAGCCACCGCCGCCAGCGGCCGGCCCATCCACTTCATCCATGCCGCGCGCGATGGCGGCTGGCATGCCTTCGCCGAGCGGGTGAAGGCGCTGGCCGAACAACACGCCAACGTGCGGCCCTTCTTCGTTTACGAGTCGCCCCGTCTGCAGGACCGGCCCGACGCCGTGGGCCGGATCCACAGCGCCATGCTGGCCGAGCTGCTGCCGGCCGACCGGGACGTGGACCTGTACTTCCTGGGGCCCAAGCCCTTCATGCAGACGGTGCACGCCGCCGGCCTAGCCGCGGGCGTGGCACCCGAGCGCCTGCGCTGGGAGTTCTTCGGCCCGCTGGAATCGCTGCAGGCGGCATGAGGGACCTGGCAGACCGTTGGCGGCATTGGGCACCCACCCTCAACGTGGGCCGGCCCGAGCGCTGGCGGGCGGCCCTGGGCGCGGGCCTGGGCATCCTGCTGACCGGGCTGCTCAGCCATGCGCTGGGCGCGCCCGCGCTGATCGCCCCGATGGGCGCCTCGGCCGTGCTGCTGTTCGCCCTGCCGGCCAGCCCGCTGGCCCAACCCTGGAACATGCTGCTGGGCAATGCGGTGTCGGCCTGCGTGGGCGTGGCCTGCGCGGCCCTGCTGGGCCACGCCGGGCCGGGCGTGGCCCCCGCGGCAGCCATGGCGGGCGCGCTGGTAGCCATGTTCGCGCTGCGCTGCCTGCACCCGCCAGGCGGGGCGATCGCCCTCACGGCGGCGCTGCAAGGCGCCGGGCCCGGCTTCGTGCTGGTGCCGGTGGGACTGGAATCACTGGTGCTGCTGGCCGTGGCGGTGCTCTACAACAACGCCACCCGGCACCCCTACCCCCACCGTCCCCCCGCGCCC
>JAYSCA010000363.1:0-3565 GCA_041915165.1 Ideonella sp. | reverse complement strand
CCGCCCCGGCCCGGCCCGACGAACCGGACGCCCGCTTCGGCCCCCTGCGCACCCACGGGCGGTTCGACTACTTGCCGATCACGGCGCGTGACCGCTACCGTTGGCCCAATGGCGCCCGCCTGGCGGTCTATCTCGGCTTCAACCTGGAGCACTTCGCCTTTGGCGAGGGCCTGGGCGCGAACCTCGGCCCGCCCTCACCGCAACCCGACGTGTTGAATTTCAGCTGGCGGGAATATGGCAATCGGGTGGGGGCCTGGCGCTGCCTGGACCTGTTCAGCGACCTGTCGCTGCCCGCGGCCGCGATCCTCAACACGGCCCTGTTCGACCACTGTCCGGAACTCATCGAAGCCTGCCTGGCACGGGGCGATGAACTGGTGGCCCATGGCCACACCAACGCCCACCGGCAGAGCGACCTCTCCCGCGAACACGAGGGGGATCTGATCCGCCATTGCCGCGAGCGCATCGCCGCCTTCGCCGGGCAGGCGCCCACCGGCTGGCTGTCGCCCTGGATCTCGGAGACGGCCGACACCTGCGATCTGTTGGCGCGGGAGCACTACCGCTACACGCTCAACTGGTGCCACGACGATCGGCCGGTGCGCATGCGCACGGCCCATGGCCCGCTGTGGGCCGTGCCCTATCCGCAGGAGGTGAACGACATCCCGATGATCATCGGCCGGCAGCTCGACGGCGCCGCCTTCGCCGACATGATCACCGACCAGTTCGAGGAGATGCGCACACAGGCAGACCATCCCACACGGGGCCAACCGCTCGTGATGGGCATTGCGCTGCATCCCTATCTGGTCGGGCAGCCCTACCGGCTGCGCCACCTGCGGCGCGCGCTCACCAATATCGCGCAGGCGGCTCAGGCGGGAGACATCTGGATGACGACCCCCGGGGCCATCTGTGCCCACATGGCGGTCGTCGACGGACAGCGCGGAGCTCAGTTGGCCTGAAGCGTGAAGGCACGTTCCAGGATGAGTTCCTGGGCCTTGGGGCGGGTCTGGGTCAGCGGGTCCAGGTAGGTCCGGGCGGTGATCTTCATGTTGGTGCCGAAGGGCACGCCCACCGGATTGGCGGTCGTGGGCTGGGGAATCGTCAGGCAGACCGGCTCACCCGTGCAGTCGTAGCTGATGGTCAGCGCATAGAGCTGGCTGTAGAGCGCGTAGCGCGGATCGCTGGGATCCGTGATGCCGGCCATCTTCAGAGCGGAGCCGTCCAGCGCGGTGTTGTTGATCGCGACGACGCCGGTGTTGTTGACCAGGTTCACCACCGAATCGCTGGTGTAGGTGGCCTTGCCGGTCTTCACATGGTCCACGCCAACCACCAGGACCTTGTCCGCCAGCTTGGTGGGCGTGTACTGGTAGGCGTCCTGCAGGTAGATGGCGTCGGGGTTGTCGCCGTTGCAGACCACGCCCATCTCCGCGCAGTAGAAGTTCTTGGTCTGCTGCAGCGTGGCCGCCACGTTGTTCTCGGTGATCGTGTACGCAGCGGCGTACTTGGCCTTGAGCTCGTTGACCAACTGGTTGCGGGCCTGCTTCAGGTCGTCGGGCTCAGCCACACCTTCACCCGGCACCTTGTAGGTGGGTGTGGGCAGCGGATTCGACGCGCGCGAGGCCTGCAGGGAGAGCTTCAGTGTGTTGATCGGGGGCGACGCCAGGTAGTCGGAGAAGGCGCTCTTGTTCGTCGGGTAGGCGGCCCGCATGAAGATCGAATAGGTGTCGGCATCCGAACCCGTGCCCATGTTCAGCGGCACGGCGTTGATCGGCAGGGCCAGCAGGTTGATGCCGGTGCTCGGATAGCCCAGGGCATTCAGCTGGCTGACCACGTCTGAATAGGTGCTGCTGTCGGCCGTCATCACAAACACGGCCAGCTGGTTGAACGGCGCACCGCCCGGCACGGGGGAACCGGCCGTCAGGATGTCCAACTGGTTCACGGAGTCATTCAGGGATTCGAACAGCACCACCCGGCCCGATTGGGTCGGATCCGTGGGCAGCGGCGAGTAGTAGCGGGTGTTCAGGTAGCTGGTGATGCCCAGGTACGCCAGTTCAGGGGGCGTCTGCATGATGAGGACCAGGGCATCGGTCTTGTCGAGCCGGGTGGAATAGTTCACGCTCCCCTTGAAGACGGCCGTGCCATACGGAGAGTCCGGGTTGGCGCCGTAGCAGTTCTTCATGCCGGCCGCGAAACACGATTCCGGGGTGACAAAGGTCCAGGGGTATTGCTGAACGCTGAACTTGGTTGAGATCCCGGTGACGAACTGGTTGGTCAGGGTCTGGTAATCATTGCCCGACCACAGACGGACGGACGCCGCCGCCTGCGTGCTCATGACGGCAGGCGAGGCGTGGGCAGACACCATGCCAAGAAGGCAGGACAGGGCGGCAAGTGCTAGCTGGGGCTTCATGAAGGCTCCTGGACTGGGGCAGAAGTGCATGGCACAAACAACCCGCACCCTCCGTTGGGTGCATGTGCAGGCCTCTAGTGGGCAGGTAAACCCTGGCGCTTGGCATCCTCTGACCTGAGGACTCGCGCCGCCCCACAGACCTGCGCAGTCAAAGCGGCACAGGCTTCGAAAGCCAAGCAAGCAATGGGAATGGTGGGCCGGCAGGCCGGGGAGAGGTGTCCCGGTGGGTCAGACGGCAACGGCCTGACCGCCATCAACGGGCTCAAGGTGAACCCGGAGGATAGGTTCAAACATCGTCACACTGTGAAGTTGGGCGAATGTCGACCGCGAATCAGGCATGACTTGGCGGCACTTCTGCGCCCTCCCCCGCTCAAGCGTCCCTCGATCAGGCAATACGAGGCGAAGGCTCCACCAGCCCCTGCGTAAGCTGGCGGGCCTTGCTTACTCGCGCAAGTGCCTGTTGCTGCTTACGATTCCTGGACAGCACCTGTTCTGACTTCAGCAATTCATGGCGGCGCGCTTTCATTGCTGTGAAGTCTCGCCACCTTATGCAATGAACATCGTGTACGGGCCAGCCGTTTCATCGGCAGCCTTCCTCCGCTCGCTCTCTACGAGGGTCTGGATAGCTCGTTCAGCCTGCCGCAGAGGCCAGACGGACCGTCCAATGGCCACCACTCTCCTGCTGCACCTTGAGCAGGTCGTAGGTCTTGAGCATGTCGAGCAGGCCTGAATGCCCGTAGTTCTTTGGGGAGAACGAGGGATCCGCGCGCTTCAGGTACGAGCCCAGGCCGCCGACGCTCACCTTCCCTTCGGGCGTGTCCGCAGCCAGAAGCGTGACCGCTTCGACGATGTACCTGGGTCGCAGCTTCGGCGCTGGCTTGTTGGGGTCATGTGGCCTCGCTGCCTCTGCCTTTGCCGCTGGCTTGGGGGGCTCCGCCTGCGCAGGCTCTGGCTTCACCCACTCAAAGAACTGGTCACTGGCATTGCGCAGCGCGTCCGGGCTCTTGGCCTCTCCCACGATGTGCACAGTGGCACCGCGCTCGCGCAGCTTGCGACACAGGTAGGCAAAGTCGGAGTCGCTGGTGACAAGACAGAAAGTGTCGGCCCGGCGGTCGAACATGGCCTCGATGGCGTCCAGCGCCAAGGCAATGTCAGACGTGTTCT
>JAYSCA010000362.1:0-3571 GCA_041915165.1 Ideonella sp. | reverse complement strand
TCTGGCAGAACCCGCGCTACGTGTTCTTCCGCGAGGAGCCGCTGCCCGACCCCAGCCTGGGCCCCAAGGGCGCGCAGGCGGTGCCGCTGACGCCCGGCCGCTCGGTCGCGGTGGACCCGGCCTCGGTCCCGTATGGCACGCCGGTCTGGCTGGACACGACCGAGCCGCTGTCCACCCGACCGCTGCAGCGCTTGGTGATGGCGCAGGACACCGGCAGCGCCATCGTCGGCGCGGTGCGGGTGGACTACTTCTGGGGCTGGGGTGACGAGGCCGAGGCCCAGGCCGGCCGCATGAAGCAGCCACTGCGCATGTGGGTGCTCTGGCCGCGGTCCTGATCCGCCCCGCTCCCCCCGCGCGGCTCAGGGGCGGGTGATGCGCACCTCGAGCCAGCGCAGCTCGGCCGTGCCGGCACCGCCGGCATCCCGGGTGCTGGTGACCACATCGCCACGCCGGCCGGTCGGCGCGCTGGCGGCCCACTGCCCCAGCGGGGTCCAGCGGCCCAGCGGCAGCAGCAGCTCGCCCTCGCCCTCCAGCACCCGCGGCGGCGCCTCGGCAGCATCGCCGTCCAGCGCCTGCGGCAGCCGCAGGTCATAGAACAGGCTGACCGGCTGCTGGCCGCCGGCCCAGCGCGGCTGCAAGGTCAGCTGGGCGGTGTCGGGCTGCCAGTCGCTGCGGCCACGCAGTTCCGCCTGCCCGGACGCCTGCGCCGCCGAAGCGGCCTGGGTCCCGCTGTCGGTGCGCCAGCGCCACTCGGTGGAGGTCACCGGCCGCCAGCGGGTCAGCGCCACCCGGGCCTGGCTGCCATTGCGCACCGTCAGCACCGGCAGCCGCCCCTCGGGCGACAGCGCCTCGTCCGGGGCCGGCGCGCTGCGCCAGACCTGCCCGGGGCCATGGGGGTCGACGCGGCTGCCATCGCTGCGCACGATGACCGTGCCGGGGGCCACGGCGGGGCCCGGCTCCTGCCGCCAGCGCAGTTCGATGCGCAGGTTGACGGCCGGTGCCCCGGCGGCCAGCACCGGCCACCCGATGACCAGCAGCCCGGCCCCCAACAGGCTGCGTCGCCGCAGCGCCTGGTCCTTCCTCACAGCGTGTTCTCCTCGTGGGGCTGCTGCCCCATGCCCGGCCCGGCGGCCAGTTCGGTGCGGTTGCGGCCCGTGGCCTTGGCCAGGTACATCGCCCGGTCCGCCGCCTCGATGGCCTCCTCCAGCCGGTCCATCCGGTAGCAGGCTGACACCCCGGCCGAAAACGTCAGCAGCGAGCCGCGCCAGCCGCGGTCCAGCGGGCGGGCCGCCAGGCGGGTGCGGATGCGCTCGGCGCAGCGCCAGGCCTCCTCCAGGCCGGAACGCGGCAGCATCAGCAAAAATTCCTCGCCGCCCCAGCGCGACAGCACATCGCCCGCCCGCACCTCGGACAGGGCCACCTCGGCAAAACGCTGCAGCACCCGGTCGCCCGCGGCATGGCCCAGCGTGTCGTTGATCTGCTTGAAGTGGTCCAGGTCGAACAGCACCAGGGCCAGCGGCTGGCCGTGGCGGTCGATCTCACGCGCGGCAATCGTCATCTGCTGCAGCATGGCCCGCCGGTTGGTCAGGCCGGTCAGCCCGTCCCGGGTGGCCAGTTCCTGGTTGCGCGCCAGCGCCAGCTTCAGGTCAGCGGCCTGTTCGCGCAGGCGGTCGCGCATCCGCCCCAGCCGCACGGAGATGGCGACCACCCCGGTGAAGACGATGCCCGCGAACATCAGGTGGACCAGGTCCAGCTTCAGGTCCGGGTGCTCGGGTTGCGTCCAGGCCCGCCAGGCGATGCCCAGCGCCAGCATCAGAAAGCCCAACCCGGCCATGCGCCGCCCTTCGTTGGGCGGCAGGCCGAACTGGCCGAACATCAGGATGACCAGCATCAGCACCAGGATGCCGCCGCGGGCCGGCCCGCTGATCAGGTAGGCCCAGGTAGTGGCCACCATGCCGAACACCATCTGCGGCCGGGTCAGCGAGGGCTCCGCCAGGCGCAGGTTGATCCCCGAGCGGATCAGCGCATAGAACAACAGGCTGCCGCCCAGGCCGAACAGGGTGAGCGGCAGGTCATGCGCCTCGCGCACCATGCCCAGGACCACCTCGACCTGCAGCACCGCGGCAAAGGCCAGGTAGAGCCCCAGCGCCAGCAGCGACTGGGACGCCCGCACCCGCTGCGGGCCCTGGGGGCCCAGCAAGGCATCGGAAAGGTTCGCCGCAGAAAAACTCATCGTCTCGAATGGTTCGTCAGACCGGTGCAGCCGCTCAAGCGCTGTACAGGGAAATTCTGTGCATTCCTTGGGGGGTATGTCAGCTTTGTGTCTCAGGGGGCCTCAGCGGGCCGGCAGCAGGTGGTCCAGCGGCAACGCTGCCCCGGCCTTGACCTCGCCCAGCGAGAAGCTGGTGTGCAGGTCCTTCACATTGGGCAGCGAGAACAGGGTGTCCCGGGTCCAGCGGGAATAGGCGTCCAGATCGGCCACCAGCACCTGCAACTCGAAGGTGCCCGCGCCGCTGATGTAGTGGCAGGCGATCACCTCGGGCAGACCGCGGATCGCGTCCTCCAGGGCATGGATGGCCTCGCCGTTGTCGCGTTCGGTGTCCACCCGCACGAAGGCCAGCACGCCCAGGCCGATTTTGCGGCGGTCGATCTCGGCGCGGTAGCCGGTGATGACCCCGAGCTCCTCCAGCCGGCGCACCCGGCGCCAGGTGGGCGCGGCCGACAGGCCGATGTGGGCCGCCAGCTCGGCGTTGGACTGCCGGGCATCGCGCTGCAGCGCCTGCAGGATGGCCACGTCGTAGCGGTCCAGCGCCTCCGCGCCAGATCCACGGGTTATCCCGAATTCGCGATTTTCCGGCATGACTCAATCTTGATCTGTGAATTTGACGAAATGATGTTGCGCCAGGCAAGCCATTCCGGCAAGCGAAAGCAAACACCTGTCGCCGTGAACTTCCTACACTGAATCCATCCCCGGCCGTGCAACGGGCCGGGCGTGGTCACAAGCCGCGCCCGGCGCCGCATGGCCTCCCCCAACGGGCCTGCGGGCCCCAGGAGCTGCACCATGAATGCCCCGCTGACCGACGCCGTCCGTCAGGCCCTTGAGAAGGTCTCGCTGGACGACAAGTACGCCCTGCCCACCGGCCGGGCCTTCATGAGCGGGGTGCAGGCCCTGGTGCGCCTGCCCATGCTGCAGCACACCCGCGACGCGATGGCCGGGCTGAACACCGCCGGCTTCATCAGCGGCTACCGCGGCTCGCCGCTGGGCGGCTACGACCAGGCCCTGTGGGCCGCCAAGAAGCACCTGGAAGCCCAGCACATCGTCTTCCAGCCCGGCGTCAACGAAGAGCTGGGCGCCACCGCCGTCTGGGGCACCCAGCAGCTCGACCTGTTCCCCGAGAAGGCCAAGTACGACGGCGTCTTCGGCCTCTGGTACGGCAAGGGCCCCGGCGTGGACCGCTGCATCGACGTCTTCAAGCACGCCAACATGGCCGGCACCAGCCGCTTCGGCGGGGTCATCGCCATCGCCGGCGACGACCATGTGAGCAAGAGCTCCACCGCGCCGCACCAGAGC
>JAYSCA010000361.1:0-3571 GCA_041915165.1 Ideonella sp. | reverse complement strand
TAAGGCCAGCGGAACTGGCGCAGCCGGGTGAACTCGCGCCACTCGCCCATGTTCCAGGCCACGAACAGCAGGATGCCGGCCATGGCCGCCAGCGGAATGCCGGCCGCCAGCGGCGCCGCCACCAGCACGATGACCAGCAGCGTGGCCGCGTGCACCATACCGGCCAGCGGGGTGCGGCCCCCGGCGCGCACATTGGTCACGGTGCGGGCCACGGTGCCGGTGGCGGGAATGCCACCGAAAAACGGCGTCACCAGGTTGGCCACGCCCTGGGCCATCAGCTCCTGGTTGGGGTCGTGGCGTGGAATGTCGGCCGCGTTGTCGGCCACCCGGGCGCACAGCAGCGACTCGATGGCGCCCAGCAGCGCGATCGTCACGGTGGGGATGAAGAGTTGCTTCACACCCTCCCAGGAAAAGGCGGGCAACGCGAACTGGGGCAGGCCCTGCGGGATGCCGCCGAAGCGGCTGCCAACGGTTTCCACCGGCAGCTGGAAGGCGCTGGTCAGCAGGGTGGCGCCCGCCAGGGCCACCACGGTGCCGGGCAGGTGGGCGGCGCCGCGCAGCAGGCGGTGGCGCCAGCCCAGCCGGGCGCCCACCGGCATGGTGTAGCTCTTGGGCCAGGCCACCACCAGCACCAGGCAGCCCAGGCCCAGCGCCAGGGCCCAGGGGTTGATCTGGCCCAGGTGCTGGGCCAGTGTGTGCAGCTGGGCGAAGAAGTCGCCCGGCATCTTGGCGATCGGCAGGCCCAGGAAGTCCTTCAGTTGCGACAGGCCGATCAGCACCGCAATGCCGTTGGTGAAGCCGATCACGATGGACACCGGGATGAAGCGCACCAGCGCGCCCAGCTTGAACAGGCCCATCAAGAACAGCAGCACCCCGGCCAGCGAGGTGGCGATCAGCAGGTTGGCCAGGCCGTAGCGGTCGACGATGCCGTAGACGATGACGATGAACGCCCCGGCCGGCCCGCCGATCTGCACGTTGGAGCCGCCCAGGGCGGAGACCAGAAAGCCCGCGATGATCGCGGTGAACAGCCCGGCTTCGGGCTTGACGCCGGAGGCGATGGCAAAGGCCATTGCCAAGGGCAGGGCAACGATGCCCACGGTGAGGCCCGCGCCCAGATCGGCGACGAGCTGATCCCGGCTCAGACCTTTGAGGGTGGTCAGGGCGCGGGGGCGAAAAGGCTGCAGCGCAGCCCGCAAGGTGGCAAGCGGCATGGACGCTCCGGAACAAAGAGGGAACACAGGTCGGCCAGGACCTGCGCCGGAGGACCACAGTGGTGCAGGCGCACGAAGAAGCTGCGCCGCCGCGAGAGGCGGCGGACCTGCGACACTTCGTGGGCATGCGGGGGAGGCATGCGGTGATTGTCCGCGCCTGGACCACCGCGTCACAAGGGGGAAAGACACGATGAGCGCCACCGAACAGGCCGCCGACGGCCAACTGCGCTGCCGCTGGTGCCTGGCCACGCCGGAATACCTGGCCTACCACGACACCGAATGGGGCTTCCCGGTGGCCGACGACCGCCGCCTGTTCGAGAAGCTGTGCCTGGAAGGGTTTCAGTCGGGCCTGAGCTGGCGCACCATCCTGGCCAAACGCGAGAACTTTCGCGCCGCCTTCGATGGCTTCGACTTCCATGCCATGGCCCGCTATGGCGAGGCCGAGGTGGCCCGGCTGCTGGCGGATGCCGGCATCGTGCGCCACCGCGGCAAGATCGAGGCGGTGATCCACAACGCCCGCTGCGCACAGGCTCTGGCCGAGGAGGCGGGCTCGCTGGCGGCCTACTTCTGGCGCTTTGAGCCGGCGGCCGAGGCCCTGGCCACGCCGCAGACGGTGTCGGTCTCGCCCGAGTCGATCGCGCTGTCCAAGGACCTGAAGAAGCGTGGCTGGAAGTTTGTCGGCCCGACCACGGTCTATGCCTTCATGCAGGCCATGGGCCTGGTCAACGACCATGCCGAAGGCTGTGTGACCCGTGCCGAGGTGGCGCGGGCCCGGGCCGGGTTCCAGCCGCCGGGCTCGGCCTAACCCCGACGCGCGACTTCCTGCGCGGCCCGCCGCAGGCCGTAGCCGGTGGTCAGGGTCCGGCTGGTCCAGCTGAGCACGCGCACCACCTGCCCCTGCGGCCGGCCCATGGGCATTTGCAGCCAGGGGCTGGCAGGCCAGGCGCCATCGTCCTGCTGCAGGGCCAGCAGCGCGGGGCCGGGCGTGCCGGTGACGGCCAGGTCCAGGGCGCCGGTGGGCGGCGGCGACTGGCGCAGAAAGTCGCGCGCGGCCTGGGCGGCCGGCGCTTGCGGGGCCAGGGTCTCGAACAGGTCCAGGACCAGCCGGGTGGGGTAGTGGGCACCGGCATACCAGGGGGTGCGCCAGGCGCCGTCGGCCTCCTGCTGCGTGGCCAGCCAGGCCAGCGGGGCCTGCGGCCCCCAGGTGGTGGCGTCGAGCCGCCACATCGTGGTGTAGAAGCGCGCCAGCACATCGGCATCGGCGGTGTGCCCCCAGTGCAGGCGCACGCCACGCTGCATCGCCTCGCGCCGCGCCGGCGGGTCGGCGTCGCTCATCAGGAAGGTCGGGATGCAGCCCTCGTCCGTGCGCTGTTGCTGGGCCAGCGCCAGGGCCGGGGCGGCCAGGGGCAGGTGCTGTGGCGCGGCACGGGCCAGCAGCGACAGCACCGCGGCCAGCGTGTCCAGGTCGGGGGGTAGCTCCGGCAGGTCGGGGAAGTAGCTCCAGCCCCCGGCGCAGTCGGCCAGCCGCTGGGCGGCCACCTGCTCGGCCAGCCCGGTGGCGATGGCTTGCAGCGCCGGGTCGCCGCCCAGCGCCTCGGCCGCATCGAGCAGCAGGCCGCCCAGGATGGCCAGCGAAAAGACCCGGCCTTCGTGCTGCTCACTGGGGCCGCCGAAGCCGGCCTGGTGTGGAAAGGTCATGCGGTGGCCGGCTTCCGGGAAGCCGGCCTCGGCCTCGCGCAGCAGGTGCTGGCGCGCCCGCTGGTGGGCCTGCGCCCAGGCGGTGGCCTCAGGGCAGGACACTGAAGCCGCCGCTGAGCGTGGCCGAGACCAGCGGCGCCGGGCCGAAGGTCACCGTGACATCGCGGGCCCCCTGCGGCGCCACCGCGGTGAGGGTGAGGTCACAGGTCATCGAGGTGCTGCTGGCCACGACCGGGGGGCTGGCGCTGACCCCCAGCCCGCTGATGTTGACCGTCTGCAGGGCGGCGGCCGGGTTGAAGCCGGTTCCGGTGAGGGTGACGGTGACGGTGCTGCCGCGCGTGCCCGTGTTGGGGCTGACGCTGCTGAGGGTGAGGGCGATCGGAATCAGATCGGCGCAGGTCTCGCTCTTGGGCGGGTCGATGGCCTCGAAGGCCAGCTTGCCTGGCGCACCGGCGGTGCCAGGACTGCCCTTGACCGTGCTGCCCGAGCCCAGCGGGTCGGGCACGCCGGGGTTGCCGGCCTGGCCGTCGTGGGCTTCTTCGCAGGCACTGGTTTTCTTGCCGCGGTTGCCCACCCGCACGCCGGCCCGTCCGCCGCGCGCCCCGTTGCCGGGCGAGCCGCCCTTGCCGCCGCCGTTGATGTAGCTGAACTGGCCGGACTTG
>JAYSCA010000360.1:0-3591 GCA_041915165.1 Ideonella sp. | reverse complement strand
CGAAGACGCCGACCCCGAAGTGCGCGCCCAGGCGCAGGAACGCCTGGCCGAGCCAACCCCCTTGTCATTGCCTGCAGGAGAGCCCCATGGTGGACATCGCCCGTGACGACGACATCATCGAGATCGCGCTGCCGCCCCGCTTCGAGATGGGCGAGCGCGTGATCAGCCGCACCGTGATCCGCAACGACGGCACCTACACCGGCAAGGACATCGGCGAGGTGCTGGTGAGCAAGGGCGACATCGGCTACGTGCGCTCGATCGGCACCTTCCTGCAGCAGTTCTACATCTACGCCGTCGAGTTCACCGACTCCGGCCATCAGGTGGGCATGCGGGCCAAGGAGCTCTGCACGCTGGACCACCTGCCCGAGGAGGTTCTGGCGCAGCTGGGCGAGAAGGCCCGGCAACTGGCCGACCTTCGCTGACCCCTCCGTTTCATTCCCGTCCCCAGGAGCCTCACCATGATGGAACCCGCCCAGCCCAAGTACGAATGGGGTCAGCGCGTGCGCGCGGTGGCCGATCTGGTCAACGACGGCAGCTTCCCCGAGGCGGCCGAGGGCGAGCTGCTGGTGCCCGCCGGGGGCATCGGCGAGATCGTCAACGTGGGTCTGCACACCGAAGCCAACGTGCCGGTCTACCTGGTCGAGTTCGGCCCGCGCCGTGTGCTGGGTGTGCTGGAGGACGAGATCGAGCTGGACGTGCCCGGCGCGCCGCGCAGCGCCCCGGCTCCGGCGGGCGAGGTGGCGTGATGGCCAGCGCGTCCTGCGGCCGGCGCCCGCCCGACGAGCCCGGGCGGCCCGCGGACACCGGCAGCCTGGTCGGCGGCCAGGTCTTCGTGCTGGACCGGGTGCGCATCGAGGTCGCGCTGGAGCAGCGCAGCCGCTACAAGTACGTGCACCCCCGCGTGCTGCGCGAAGGCCTGGGCTGGAAGGTGGTCAGCCCCAACTGCTCGCGCAACATCGACCGCGAGGGCGGCGAGATCGACATTGCCTGGCTGGTGCCCACCCAGACGCCGGACACCGGCGTGCCCGGCGCCTGGCTGCTGCATGCGCGCGACCATCTGAACGGCTGCTGGGTGCTCAAGCAACGGGCGCCCACGCTGGCCGCCGCGCTCGACACCCTGGTGCGCGACGACGCGCGCGACTACTGGGTCTGAGGACGGGGAGGGCGCGCCATGATCGATCTGGACCACAACGCCACCACCCGCCCGCTGCCGGCCGTCGTGCAGGCCGTGGTGCAGGCCATGGAAGGCGCCGGCGCCAACCCCTCGTCGATGCACGCGCCCGGCCAGGCCGCCCGGCGCGCGCTGGCCGAGGCCCGCGCCCGCGTCGCCGCCCTGCTGGGCTGCCAGGCGGCGGAGCTGGTGTTCACCAGTGGCGCCACCGAAGCCAACCACCAGGCCGTGCTGGGCGCGCTGGCCCGCGGGCGGGCCCTGGGCCGCACCCGCTTGGTGGTGTCGGCCGTGGAGCATGCCGGCCTGCTGGCCCTGACCGAGCGTCTGCAGCGCGAGGGCACGCCAGTGGACCGCATCCCCGTTGATGCGCAAGGCCGGCTGGACCTGGACGCCGCGGCGCGCCTGATCGGCCCGGACGTGGCCCTGCTGTCGGTGATGGCGGCTAACAACGAGACCGGGGTCTGGCATCCGCTGGCCGCGCTCTCGACCCTGGCCCGGGCGCACGAGGTGCCCTTCCATGTGGATGCGACCCAGGCCGTGGGCAAGTCGCTGCTGCGCTTTGACGCGAGCGGCGCCGACCTCTGGTCCTGCTCGGCCCACAAGCTGCACGGCCCGCAGGGCGTGGGCGCGCTGGTGGTGCGCAAGGGCCTGGCCTGGCCCGCGCTGATCGAAGGCAAGCAGGAGCGCAAGCGCCGCGGTGGCACCGAGAACGGGCCCGGCATTGCCGGCTTTGCCGCCGCCGCCGACGCGATCGGCGCCACCCTGGCCGAGGACGTGGCCCGCATGACCGCGCTGCGCGACCGGCTGGCGCAGGGCCTGCTGGCGCTGCACCCGGCCATCGCACTGCTGGGGCGGGACGCCGAGCGCATCGCCAACACGGTGTGCGTGCGCTTGGGTGAGCGCGACGCCGAGCAGACCCTGGGCCGGCTGGAGCGGGCCGGCGTGGTGGCCAGCAGCGGCGCGGCCTGCGGTGCCGGCAGCACCCAGCCCTCGCACGTGATGCTGGCGATGGGCCTGAGCCCCGCCCAGGCCAAGGCCGAGGTGCGCTTCTCGCTGGGCCGCGACACCACCGCGCAGGACATCGATGCGGCCCTGGCCGCGGTGCGCGCCAGCGTGCTGCCGCTTCTGCTCGAAGACCAACCGATCCCTTCCACCTGGGCCGCCGCGGCCTGACCGAACCCCTTCACCATCCCCCAGGAGTTCCCATGAAAGTGATGATCCGCCGAAGCGCCGCTGGCGTCCTGTCCGCCTATGTGGCCAAGAAGGACCTGGAGGAGCCCATCGTCTCGCACGAGAAGCCCGAGCTGTGGGGCGGCACCGTGACCCTGGGCAATGACTGGGTGCTGGCCCTGCCCGAGATGCCCGAGGGCACCAGCCTGCCCATCACCGTCGAGGCCCGCCGCCTCTCCGGCGACTGAGGGAGACCGCCATGAACGCCGCTGCGGATGTGAGTTCCCCCACCGCCTCGCTGGCCGAGGCCATCGCCCTGGCCGACAGCGCCAACACCGTGCGCGAGGCAGCCCTGCTGCTGCGTGAACGCTTCGCCCCGCTGCGGGTGATCGTGGTCGACGCCTTCGACATGCGCGGCGAGACCCCGGCCGCCCGCGGCGAGCGCCGCCTGCTCTGGGGTGCCGTCAGCGATGGCCATTGCTGGCAGGTCAGCACCGACCTGTCGGCCCTGTCCGGCTTCTATCTGGCCGACCTGGCCTGACACCTCCACACGAAAGCCGCCGCCATGAACAGCCCCGCCACCCTGCTCGCCGATGAGGCGCATGTCACCCCGGTGCCCGGCGGCAATGCCGAGGGCAGCGACCCCTTTGCCGCCATCGGCGCCGATGGCCTGGTGGCCGACGAGCGGCCTGAGAGCGACGACCTGCTGGGCGACGACTGGATCGTGCTGTCCGACCCGGACCTCTCGGAACTGGAGCTCAAGCTGGTCGAGACGGCGATGTCGGGTTCGCGCCTGACGGCCGGCCCGATGGTCGACCGCTTCGAGCAGAGCTTCGCCCGCTGGGCGGGGCGGGCGCATGCGGTCTCGGTGGCCAGCGGCACGCTGGGCACCTGGCTGGCGCTGCGCGCGCTGGGCATCGGCCCGGGCGACGAGGTGATCGCCTCGCCGCACGGCTGGCACCAGGTGGCCCAGGCGGTGAGCCTGGCTGGCGCCACGCTGGTCTTTTCGGACATCCACTACTGGACCGGCTGTCTGGACCCGGTGCGGGCCGAGGCCCGCATCACCCCGCGCACCAAGGCCATCCTGGCCGGCAACGTCAACGGCCACCCGGCCGCCTGGGGCCCGCTGCGGGCGCTGGCCGACCGGCACGGCATCGCGCTGATCGAGGACTCCACCGAAGCCATCGGCTCACGCTACCAGGGCCGCCGGGTCGGCAGCTTCGGCGACATGGCGGTGTTCGATTTCTCGC
>JAYSCA010000359.1:0-3601 GCA_041915165.1 Ideonella sp. | reverse complement strand
GGGGCCTCCTTCAATGTGCCCACAGGCTCAGGTGTTCCACCACCGGCCCCAAGGCCAGGGCGGGGACGTAGTTCAGCAGGCCCACCAGCAGCACCGTGCCGATCAGCAGCACGATGAACAGCGGACCATGGGTGGGCAGCGTGCCCTCGGTCACGGCCAGGCGCTTCTTGGCGGCCAGCGAGCCGGCGATGGCCAGCACCGGCACGATCACGCCGAAGCGGCCGAACCACATCGCCACCGCCAAGGCGATGTTGTAGAAGGGCGAGTTGGCCGACAGGCCGGCAAAGGCGCTGCCGTTGTTGTTGGCCGCCGAGCTGAAGGCGTAGAGGACCTCCGAGAAGCCGTGCGCCCCCGGGTTGGCCAGGCCGGCCCGGCCGGCGTCGGTCAGCACCGCCACCGCGGTGCCGGCCAGCACCAACAGCGGCGTGACCAGGATGGCAATCGCCACCATCTTCATCTCGAAGATCTCGATCTTCTTGCCCAGGTACTCGGGCGTGCGGCCGATCATCAGCCCGGCGATGAACACCGCCATGATGGCGAACACCAGCATGCCGTACAGGCCGGAGCCGACGCCGCCGAACACCACCTCGCCCAGCTGCATCAGCACCAGCGGCACGGCGCCGCCCAGCGGGGTGAACGAGTCGTGCATCGCATTCACCGCGCCGCAGGAGGCGGCGGTGGTGATGGTGGCGAACAGGCTGGAGGCGTTGATGCCGAAGCGCACCTCCTTGCCTTCCATGTTGCCGCCGCTCTGCAGGGCGCTGGCCTGCTGGTCCACCCCCAGGGCGCTCAGCCCGGGGTTGCCCTGCTGCTCGGCTGCGGTGGCCAGCACCGCCATCACGACGAACATCGCCGTCATCGCGCCCAGCACCGCCCAGCCTTGGCGAGGGTCGCCCACCATCCGGCCGAAGACGAAGCACAGCGCGGCCGGAATCACGAAGATCGCGAGCATCTGCAGGAAGTCGGCCAGCGGCGTCGGGTTCTCGAACGGGTGGGCCGAGTTGGCGTTGAAGAAGCCGCCGCCGTTGGTGCCCAGCATCTTGATGGCCAGCTGCGAGGCCACCGGGCCCATCGCCAGGGTCTGGTGCTGGTCCTGCTTGTCCTGCAGCACCGGCTGGCCTTGGGCGTCCTTCACGGGCAGGCCATCCTCGCCCAGGCGGGGTTCCTGCCACTGGAAGGCTTCGACCGTCTGCACGGTGGCGTAGGGCCGGAGGTTCTGGATCACGCCCTGGCCGACCATGGCCAGCGCGAACACGAAGGACAGCGGCAGCAGCACCCACAGCGTGGCGCGGGTCAGGTCCACCCAGACGTTGCCGATGGCCTGGGCCGAATGGCGCGCGAAGCCGCGCACCAGCGCCACCACCACCGCGATGCCGGTGGCCGCCGACAGGAAGTTCTGCACCGTCAGCGCCAGCATCTGGGTCAGGTAGGCCATCGTGCTTTCGCCGCCATAGGCCTGCCAGTTGGTGTTGGTGACGAAGCTGACCGCGGTGTTGAAGGCCAGGTCGGGGGCCACCGCTGGCAGGCCCTGCGGGTTGAACGGCAGCACGTCCTGCAGCCGCTGCAGCGCAAACACGGCCAGCACTCCCAGCGCGTTGAACAGCAGCAGGCCGAGCGTGTAGCGCTGCCAGCCCGATTCCTGGTCGGCGCGCACGCCGGCCAGGCGGTAGAGCGGGCGCTCCATCCCGTGGCCGAGCCGGAAGCGCCCGGCCATTACCACGTCGATCCAGCGCGCCAGTGGCCAGGCGGCCAGCAGCAGGACCACCAGGAAGGCGGCCAGTTGCATCCAGGCCGCGGCGGTCATGAGAAATCCTCCGGCCGCAGCAGCGCGGCGACGAGGTAGGCGAGCAGCGCCAGCGCGAGGGCGGCGGCTGTCCATTCCAGCGGGTCCATGAGATCCTCCAAAGTGTTGGAGGAATGCTAGGAAGCGCCGCATCAAGGCGCGGACAAGATTCCCGCGGCCGGCGTCAAGAAATCGTCAAGACGCGCCCGCCTCCCGGCGACGCGCCCGGGCTTCAGAACAGCGTGGCGGTGCTGCCCTGCTCGCGGTCGTAGTTGGGCACCTCGGTCTGGCCGGTCTGGGTGTCGGTCTGGGTCTCGAAGCAGAAGAAGCGGTCGCGGCCCAGCGACTTGGCGGTGTAGAGCGCCGCATCGGCCCGCGACAGCAGCGACTCGATCGTCGTGCTGCCATCGGGCACGCAGGTGGTGATGCCGCCGGAGAGGGTCACGCAGGTCCGGCCGTCGGTGGCCGGGTGCGGCAGGGCCAGTTGGTGCATCAGCCGCTGCAACCCCTTGGCGAAGTACATCGCCCCCGAATGCGAGGTGCCCGGCAGCAGGATCACGAACTCCTCGCCGCCGAAGCGTGCGGCCAGATCGCGTGGGCGGCGGCAGGTCTCGCCCAGCACCTGGGCGATGCGCATCAGGCACTGGTCACCCTGCAGGTGGCCGGCGGTGTCGTTGTAGGCCTTGAAGTTGTCCACGTCGCAGAGGATCAGCGTCAGCGGCTGGTGCTCGCGCCGGGCGGTGCGCAAGGCCTCGTCAAGCCGGATGTCCAGGCCCCGGCGGTTGGCCAGCCCGGTCAGCGGGTCGTGCAGCGACTGGACCTGCAGGTCGGCGTTGCTGGCGCGCAGCTGGTCGGTCAGGGTCTGCAGCTGGTGGTGCAGGCCCCACAGGCGCTGCATGGCGCGCAGCTTGGCCTGCAGCACCACCGGTGAGACCGGCTTGAACAGGTAGTCGTCGCCCCCGGCTTCAATGCCGGCGGCCAGGTCCTCGTCCGACACCCGGCCGGACAGGAACAGGATCGGCGTCCAGCCCTCGGGCTCGGCCCGGCGGATCTGCTGCGCCGCCCAGTGGCCGTCGTGGCCGGGCATTTCCACGTCCAGCAGCACCGCGTCGGGCCGCAGGCTGGTGAACAGCGCCACGGCGTCCTCGGCGTTGCCTGCCTCCAGCACATCGTGGCCCATGGCCTGCAGTTCGGCGCTCAGTGCGGCGCGGTGGGACAGCTGGTCGTCAACCAGCAACACCTTCAGACGGACATCGTCGGGGCGGGCCATGGGGTACAGCAGGGGCGTGCGTGAGCGGGGGAGATACCCCGCATGCCCCGCTTATCGGCCGGGGCCGCGCCAAACTTGAGTCAGCAGGGGGCCGAGGCGGGTTCGGCGGCCGGCTCGGGCCGGACCCGCAGCGCCCAGATCACCCCGGCCACCAGCAGCCCGATGCCGGCCAGCGTGGCCGGCGCCGGCCACTGCTGGCGCAGCAGGTAGGCATAGCTCAGGGCCGACAAGGTCTCGAAGACGATCAGTTGGCCCACCAGCGTGGTGGGCAGGCGCTGACTGGCCTCGTTCCAGCACAGCGTGCCCAGCCAGGAGGCCAGCAGGCCGATCGCGAACATCACCCCGACATAGGGCCCCGGCCGCGGCCCCAGCGGCATCGGCCAGGCGGGCTCGGCGAGGGCGAAGACAACCCAGGTCAGGGCGAAGCCCAGCGCCGCCAGCGGCAGCGTGGCCAGGCCCTGCGCCGTGGCCCAGGCCCGCGGGCTGCGCTCGGCATGCGCGCGCAGCCAGTCGGCGTTGCGCAGCGGGTACCAGGTCCAGCAGACCAC
>JAYSCA010000358.1:0-3604 GCA_041915165.1 Ideonella sp. | reverse complement strand
ACGAAACCCAGGCCCTGGACTGGCTGGACAGCCCGCAGGCCCGCGGCGGCCTGGCGCATCCGCGCATCGCCACGCCCCACACCCACGGCAGCGGCTGCACCCTGGCCAGCGCCGCCGCGGCCGCGCTGGCGCGGGGCTTTCCGGTGGCCGATGCCGCGGTGCTGGCCAAGCTGCTGACCACCCACGCGCTGCGCCAGGCGGGCCCGCAGGGCGCGGGCGCCGGGCCGGTCTGGGCCACGCCCGGCTGGGGCCAGGCGGGCGCCACCCTGCCCACGCTGGGCTGGGACGACCTGCCCCCGGCGATGGCTGAGACTCCGGCGCCCCCGGCCTTCGCCCCCGGCCTCTACGGCATCGTGGACAGCGCCGAGGCGGCCCTGGCCCTGCTGCGCCAGCCCGGCCTGCCGCTGCGCCACCTGCAACTGCGCTGCAAGGCCCCTGCCAGCGGCGCCGACGCGGCCTGGCACGCCGCGCTGGGCGAGACCATCCGCCGCTGCCTGCCGGTGGCCGAGGCAGCCGGCGTCACGCTGTGGGTCAACGACCACTGGCAGACCGCGCTGGCCGCCGGCGCCCGCGCCCTGCACCTGGGCCAGGAGGACTGGGCCGGCCTGAGCCCCGCGCAGCGCAACCGCCTGCAGCAGGCCCGTGCGCGCGAAGGCGTGGCCCTGGGCCTGAGCAGCCACAGCGTCTGGGAACTGGCCCGCGCGGCCGACCTGCGGCCGAGCTACATCGCCTGCGGCCCGGTGTGGCCCACCGCCACCAAGACCATGCCCTGGCGCCCGCAGGGCCTGGACAACCTGGCCTGGTGGGCCGCCCTGTCACCGGCGCCAGTGGTGGCCATCGGCGGCGTGCTGCAGCCGGACCAGGCGCGCGCCGCCGCCGCGGCTGGCGCCAGCGCGGTCTGCCTGGTGCGCGGACTGGCCGGCGCCACGCCCACCACGCTGCCAACCTGGCAGGCGGCCTGGGCGGCGGGCCGGGCCACCGAGGGTGACCGCCCCGCCGGCCTGGACTGGCCCCACCCGAGCCTGCCGCGGACGGCCTGAGCGCCGGGGCCGCCCATCGCCGACACTGTCGGCATGGCTGCTCCCGACTTTCTGCTGTTCGACCTGGACGGCACCCTCAGCGATCCGCTGCTGGGTGTCGGCCGCTCCATCAACCATGCGCTGGCCCGCTTCGGCCACCCCGAGGTGCCGCTGGACCAGATGTCCGCCTGCATCGGGCCGCCGCTGGAGCAGTCCTTCCGCCGCCTCACCGGCGTGCAGGACGAAGCCCACATCCTGGCCCTGATCGGCGCCTACCGGGAGCGCTACGGCGCCATCGGCTACGCCGAAAACACCCTCTACCCCGGCGTGCCCGAGGCCTTGCAGGCCCTCACCGAGGCCGGCATGCCGATGGCGCTGTGCACCTCCAAGCGGGCCGATTTCGCCGAGCAGGTGCTGGACCTGTTTGGCCTGCGCGCGCACTTCCGCTTCATCAGCGGGGGCGATGTGGGGCGCGAGAAGTGGCAGCAGATCGCCGACCTGCGGGCCGAAGGCCGGATTGGCGCGGCCACGCTGATGATCGGCGACCGGGCGGTGGACATCAGCGCCGCCCGGCGCAATGGGCTGGACGGGGCCGGCGTGCTGTGGGGCCATGGCTCGCGCGCGGAGCTCGAGGCCGAGCGGCCGCGCTACCTGTTCCAGCGACCCGACGAACTGCCCGGCCTGGCGCCCCGGGCGATGGAATAAATCGCCGCCCTGCCGTGTTCATGCAGCACCCCATCTGCTTTTTGCGAGGCCCTGCGATGAACCGCTTCTTCTCCCTCCCCGCCCTGTGCGCCCCCGCGCTGCTGGCCGTGGCAGCGCTGGCACCCGGCCTGGCCCAGGCGGCCGAACCGGCCCAGGTGCTGGACGGCGCGCTGGTCGACCCCGCCCACCTGACGCTCTACACCTTCGACCAGGACAGCGCCGGCAGCGGCCAGAGCCGCTGCAACGGCCCCTGCGCCGCCAACTGGCCGCCGCTGCTGGCCCCGGCCGGCGCCATGGCCCAGGGCGACTGGAGCCTGGTCAAGCGTGAGGACGGCACGCAGCAGTGGGCCTACAAGGGCCGGCCGCTCTACCGCTGGGCCCAGGACCAGCAGCCCGGCGACCGCACCGGCGATGGCTTCAAGGGCGTCTGGCACGTGGCCAAGCCCTGACCCTGACGCCCCATGGCCGAGCTGCGCCCCGACGCGATGGTGCCGCTGCTGCCGCGGCTGCGGCGGCACGCCCGCCTGCTGACGGGCCAGGCCGCGCGGGCCGACGATCTGGTGCAGGACACGGTGGAACGCGCCTGCCGCAAATGGACGCTGTGGACGCCGCGCGACGAGGCCACCGCCTCACTGCTGGCCTGGCTGCTGACGCTGATGCACCGTCTCTACCTGAACGGCCTGCGCGATGGCCGCGAGCACCTGATGGACCCCTGGGACGAGGAGGACGGCCCGGCGCTGCCCCTCCACGACCCGACACCCGCGCTGGGCGCGGCGCTGGACCTGCAGCGCGCCCTGGCCCGGCTGAGCCCGGCCGCGCGCGAGGTGCTGCTGCTGGTGGCGGTGGAGGAATACAGCTACCGCGAGACCGCCGACATCCTGGCCTTGCCCCTGGGCACGGTGATGTCGCGCCTGTCGCGGGCCCGCGAGCAACTGCGCACCCTGCTGGAGACCCCGGCCCCCCGGTCCACCCCGCTGCGGGTGGTGAAGTGACCCCCATGGACACCGATCGCCCCGACGACTTCACGCTGCACGCCCTGGCCGATGGCGAACTGGACGCCGCCCGGGCCGCGCAAGTGGCCGCCTGGCTGGAGCAGCACCCCGCCGAGGCCGCCCGCGTGATGGGCTGGCAGGCCCAGCGCGGCCAGCTGCACGCCCTGGGCCGCGAATGGCTGGACGAGCCGGTGCCAGCGCCCCTGCTGGCCGCACTGCAGCCCCCGCCGCCGCGGCCGCGCTGGGGCGGGCTGGGCACGCCCCGGGTCCAGGCCCTGGCGGCCGCGCTGATGCTGGCCCTGGGCGCGGGCAGCGGCTGGTGGGCGCGCGGCGCCTGGCCCGGCCCTGCGACACCGGCCCCGCAGGCCGCCGTGCCGACCTTCGTGCAGGACGCGGCCATCGCCCACGCCGTCTACACCCCCGAGCAACGCCACCCGGTGGAGGTGGCGGCCGACCAGCAGGCCCATTTGGTGCAATGGCTCTCGCGCCGGCTGGGCGCGCCGCTGCGCGCGCCGGATTTCAACGCCCAGGGCTTTGCGCTGGTGGGCGGTCGCCTGCTGCCCGCCGGTGCCGGCGAAACCACCGCCGGCCCGGCACGGGCCCAGTTCATGTACCAGAACGGGCAGGGCCAGCGGCTGACGCTCTATGTCTCGGTGCTGCCGCCTGGCGTGGCCGGCCCCACCGGCTTCGGCCAGGCCCGGGCCGGCGACACCCGCAGCTTCTACTGGCTCGACGGGCGGCTGGGCTACGCCCTCAGCGGCCCGGCCGGTCAGGCCGGGCCTGTCGACCTGGCGGCGCTGGCCCAGGCGGCCTACCACCAGCTGCAGCCCTGAACCGCGTGGCGCCGGCCGGTGTATGGTCGCGCCACCATGAGCATCGACCGCCACC
>JAYSCA010000357.1:0-3611 GCA_041915165.1 Ideonella sp. | reverse complement strand
AGGAAGTTGCGGGCCGGCGGCGAGATCATCGCCAGCGGATAGCGCTGCGCCAGCGCCGGGTCGCGCTCGGCGCTCTCGTGGTTGGGCACGTGGTCCGGCAGCGGCAGCCCCGGGGCGCAGGCCTGCGCCTTGCCGCTGGGGGTGCGGAACCCGCCCTCGGCAAATGGCGCCTCCGGCACCGGCAGCTTCAGCCAGCCCACGCGGCGCAGCTCGTCAAAGTCCACCGTGAAGGCCTGGCGGGCCAGGCTCAGGTCGTCGTCGCGGAAGCAGGGTTCGTCGAAACCCATGCGGGCGGCCAACAGGCGGAAGATCTCGGCATTGGACTTGGCCTGCCCGGCCGGCGGCAGCGCTGGTTCGTTGATCAGCAGATAGGTGTGGCCGTAGCTGGCGTGCACGTCCCAGTGCTCCATCTGCGTGGTGGCGGGCAGCACGTAGTCGGCCTGGTCGGCGGTGTCGGTCAGGAAGTGCTCCAGCACCACGGTGAACAGGTCCTCGCGCTGGAAGCCGGCCACCACCTTGGCCGATTCGGGCGCCACCGCGACCGGGTTGCTGTTGTAGACGATCAGCGCCTCGATCTTCGGCCCGAACTCCGGCGAGGCCTCGCGCAGCAGGTCGTCACCGATGGTGCTCATGTTGATCGTGCGGGACGGGCGGCCGGCGCGCAGGTCGGGCCGCTCCAGGTCCGGATTGCGGAAGGGCTTGTTCCAGCCCGAAGCCGACAGCAGCAGCCCCCCGGCCCGGTGCCGCCACGCCCCCACCAGACAGGGCAGCAGCGCGATCAGCCGCGCCGCGTTGCCGCCACCGGCCACCCGCTGCATGCCGTAGTTCAGGCGGATCGCCGCCGGAGCGGTGCTGCCGTAGTCACGCGCCAGGCCGCGCACCTCGTCGGCGCTCAGGCCGCAGACCTCGGCCACACGTTCGGGCGACCACTGCAGCGCACGCTCGCGCAGCGCGGGCCAACCCTCCACGTGGCGCGCCAGGTAGTCGTGGTCCAGCCAGTCGTGCACGATCAGCTCGTGCATCAGGCCCAGGGCCAGCGCGCCATCGGTGCCGGGCCGCAGGGCCAGGTGCTGGTGGCACTTCTCGGCCGTCTCGGTGCGGCGCGGGTCGATCGCGATCAGCTTGGCGCCGGCGCGCTTGGCCGCCTGGGCGAAGGTCCAAAAATGCAGGTTGGACGCCACCGGGTTGCTGCCCCAGATCAGGATCAACCGGCTCTCGGCGAAATGCTCCAGGTGCATGCCCAGGGTGGCGCCATAGGTCAGCGCCAGCCCGGTGGCCCCGGCCTCGGCGCAGATGGTGCGGTTGAGCTGCGAGGCTCCCAGCCGGTGGAAGAAGCGTCCGGCCATCGCCTCGCCCTGCACATAGCCCATGGTGCCGGCGTAGCTGTAGGGCAGGATGGCCTGCGGGTCTCGGGCGGCGATGGCGCGCAAGCGCTGGGTGATGTCGGCCAGCGCCGTCTCCCAGCTGACCGGCTCGAACTGCCCGGCCCCCTTCGGCCCCACGCGGCGCAGCGGTTGCAGCACCCGCTCCGGGTGGCTGTTGCGCTCCGGATAGCGGGACACCTTGGTGCACAAGGCCCCGTGGGTGGTGGGGTGATCGGGCTCGCCCTGCCAGCGGATCAGCTGCTCGCCTTGCAGGGTCACGCGGATAGCGCAGGTATCGGGGCAGTCGTGCGGGCAGGCCGCGTGGATCACACGGGTCGGAACGCTGGTCGAAGTCATCCCGGCATGATGTCACACGCGGTCACACACCAGGAGGCCCCCTGGGGCGCAGGGTCCCGCCCCAGGCGACAGAATCGCCAGGTTCTCCCGGCACCTCATGAGGGTGACGCAGGGGCATTTTCAACGACCCGTTTTCTCTGCCGTTCATGCATTCCTTCTCTCGACGCCAGCTGTTGCAGCGCTCTGCCATCCTGGGTCTGGCCGCCCCCCTTGCCTTGCCGCTGCAGGCCCAATCCCGAGATCGCATCCTGCTTGGCCAGTCCGCCCCGCTGAGTGGACCGGCAGCCGAGTTGGGCCTGCAAATGAGTCAAGGCGCGCACCTGGTGTTTGATCAGGTCAACGCCAAGGGGGGCGTCGGCGGCGTGCCCATCGAACTGCGCACGCTGGATGACGGCTATGAGCCGGCACGCTGCCAGGCCAATACCGAACGCTTCCTGGCCGACAACGTGCTGGCCTTGTTCGGCTATGTGGGCACCCCCACCACCCTGGCCGCGCTGCCACAGATCACGGCCGCCCGGGTGCCTTTGGTGGCGCCACTCACCGGGGCGATGGCGCTGCGCGTGCCCTTCAACCGGCAGGTCTTCCACCTGCGGGCGTCGTATGACGACGAAACCGCGCTGATCGTCAATCACCTGCTGCGTCTGGGGCTGAAGAAGATCGCCGTGTTTCGACAGAACGACAGCTACGGTCAGGCCGGGCTGGACGGTGTGGTGCGGGCCCTGAGCGCCAAGGCCTTGGCGCCGGTCGCCATCGGCACGGTGGAGCGCAACAGCCGTGACGTGTCGGCGGCCGTCAAGGCCATCGTGGCGCAGCGCCCCGATGCGGTGGTGCAGGTCAGCGCCTATGCCAGCTGCGCCGCCTTCGTGCGGGCCGCACGTCGGGCGGGCTATGGCGGCAGCTTCTTCAACCTGTCGTTTGTCGGCACGCAGGCCTTCTCGGAGGCACTGGGCCCCGATGCGCTCGGCGTGATGGTCAGCCAGGTCGTTCCCAACCCGTTTTCCAGCACCCACCCGGTGGTGCGCGACTACCTGCAGGCCATCAAGACCGCAGGCGGGAAAGCCAAGCCCAACTACACCAGCCTGGAGGGCTACCTGGCAGCCCGGCTGATGGTGGCCGGCCTGAACAAGGCACGCGGCCTGAGCCGCGAGGGCCTGGTCTCTGGTCTGGAGGGGCTGGGCAGCCAGCCGCTGGATGGCTTCCCGCTGGCCATCGGCCCACGCGATCACGTGGGCTCGCACTTCGTGGAGTTGACGATGCTGACGGCCAACGGCGGCGTGCGCAGCTGAGCCCGGCTAAGATCAGCCGCCTCGGCCGCGGCTGCGCGCGGCCCGCCCCGCCCGGAGACTTCCATGACCCTGCAGGCCGACCTCCAAGCCCAGGCAGACGATTTCGTCGCACTGCGGCGTGACCTCCATGCCCACCCGGAGCTGTGCTTCCAGGAGCACCGCACCTCAGACCTGGTGGCCGAACGCCTGCAGAGCTGGGGCATCCCGGTCCACCGGGGCCTGGGCCGCACCGGGGTCGTGGGCATCTTGAAGCGCGGCACCAGCCACCGCGCGCTGGGCCTGCGGGCCGACATGGACGCCCTGCCCATCACCGAGCACAACCGGTTTGCCCACGCCAGCCAGTCCGCCGGGAAGATGCACGCCTGCGGGCACGATGGCCACACCACGATGCTGCTGGCGGCCGCCCGGCACCTGGCCCTGCATGGCCGATTCGACGGCACCGTCTACCTGGTGTTCCAGCCGGCCGAGGAAGGCGGTGGTGGCGCGCGCGAGATGATCGCCGACGGCCTGTTCGAACAGTTCCCGATGGAGGCCATCTTCGGCCTGCACAACTGGCCCGGCATCCCGGCCGGCCATTTCGCGGTCTGCAAGGGGCCCATCATGG
>JAYSCA010000356.1:0-3622 GCA_041915165.1 Ideonella sp. | reverse complement strand
CTGTGCGGGGGCGGGTCATGAAACACGGTGTTGCCCCTGTTTTTGTAGGGATTTTGCTGCGGCGAGCTCGGACGGCATGAAGCGTCCGACAGCTTTGGCGGCGGCGGTCTTCTGGATTGCCGGCGTCAGCGCCCGCCGCCATGAGCGGCGAAAAGCGGCAAGCAGTCAGCACACGGAGCCTTCGCGTCGGGTTCGACGTCGGCTTCAAGGCCCGGGGCGACGCCCCGGAAATGTCAAACCTCAGGTGTCTTGTTTCATCAAGGAAGCGCTATGCAGAAGAAACGACCAAAACACCTCGACGTCGGTCAGATCAGATTGCCGGTTCCCGGCATTGTCTCGATCCTGCATCGGATCTCGGGTGTTGTCCTGTTCCTGTTCCTCCCCGTCTTCATCTATCTGTTGTCCGGCTCGCTCAGTTCTGCGGCGGACTTCGAAACCTACCAGGCCGTGGTCGGTCATCCGCTGGTCAAACTGGTGCTGATCGGCCTGTTGTGGGCCTTCCTGCACCATCTGTGCGCCGGCATCCGCTTCCTGTTCCTCGACATTCACAAGGGTCTTGAGCTGGAAACCGCCCGCGCCACCGCCAAGGCCACCCTGGTGGTGAGCATCGCATTGACCCTGCTGATCGGAGGTGTGCTGTGGTAAACCGCATCGTCGTTGGCGCCCATTACGGCCTGCGTGACTGGATTCTCCAGCGCGCCACCGCCGTGATCATGGCGATTTACACCGTCGGCATCGTGCTGGCGTTGCTGGCCATCCCCGGCACCCATGAAGGCTGGAAGGCGTTCTTTGCCTGTACCGCCGTGCGTGTGGTCACCCAAGTGACCCTGATCGCCCTGTTCGCCCACGTCTGGGTTGGCATGCGCGACCTGTGGATGGACTACATCAAGCCGGTCGGCCTGCGCCTGACCATGCATGTGTTCACCATTGTCTGGCTGGTGGGCACTCTTGTTTATTCGGTTAAAGTCGTGTGGGGTATGTAATGAGCGTCCCAGTTCGTCGTTTTGACGCAGTGATCGTGGGTGGCGGCGGCGCCGGCCTGCGCGCGGCGCTGCAGCTGTCTGAAGCGGGTCTGAAGACCGCTGTTCTCTCCAAAGTGTTCCCGACCCGCTCCCACACCGTGGCGGCCCAGGGCGGTATTTCTGCATCGTTGGGCAATGTGCAGGAAGACCGTTGGGACTGGCACATGTACGACACCGTCAAGGGTTCCGACTGGCTCGGCGACCAAGACGCCATCGAATTCATGTGCCGCAAGGCGCCCGAAGCCGTGATCGAGCTCGAGCACTTCGGCATGCCGTTTGACCGTCTGGAAAACGGCAAGATTTACCAGCGTCCGTTCGGCGGCCACATGGCCAACTTCGGCAAGACCCCGGTGCAGCGCGCCTGCGCCGTGGCTGACCGCACTGGCCACGCCATGCTGCACACGCTGTACCAGCGCAATGTGCGCGCCAACACCCAGTTCTTTGTCGAATGGATGGCGCTGGACCTGATCCGCGACGCCGACGGCGACGTGGTGGGCGTGACCGCGCTGGAAATGGAAACCGGCGAAATCTCGGTGCTGCACGCCAAGGCGGTGCTGTTCGCCACTGGCGGCGCTGGCCGTATTTTCTCCGCATCGACCAACGCCTTCATCAACACTGGTGATGGTCTGGGTATGACCATTCGCGCCGGCATTCCGCTGGAAGACATGGAATTCTGGCAATTCCACCCGACCGGCGTGGCCGGTGCGGGCGTGCTGATTACCGAAGGCGTGCGCGGCGAAGGCGGCATTCTGCTCAACTGCAATGGCGAGCGCTTCATGGAGCGCTACGCGCCGAACGCCAAGGATCTGGCTTCGCGTGACGTGGTGTCCCGCGCCATGGCCGTGGAAATCTACGAAGGCCGTGGCTGTGGCAAGAACAAAGACCACGTGCTGCTCAAGCTGGACCACCTCGGCCCGGAAATCATCAACCAGCGCCTGCCTGGCATCCGCGAGATCGCCATCAAATTCGCCGGCGTGGATCCGATCAAAGAGCCGATCCCGGTGGTGCCGACCTGCCATTACCAGATGGGCGGCATTCCGACCAACTACAAGGGCGAAGTGGTCGCGCCGAAGGGCGACAACCCGGAAGACCGCGTCAACGGCTTCTACGCCGCTGGCGAATGCGCCTGCGCCTCGGTGCACGGCGCCAACCGCCTGGGCACCAACTCGCTGCTGGATCTGGTCGTGTTCGGCAAGTCTGCCGGCGAAAGCATGATCGAATTCATCCGCAGCGAGCGCCCGACCCACAAGCCGCTGCCGGAAAACGCCGCTGACTACTCGCTGTCGCGCATTGCCCGTCTGGAAAACCAGACCAATGGCGAAGAAGTGGCCGATGTGCGCACCGCCATGCAGCAAGTGGTGCAGCGTCACGCTGGCGTGTTCCGCACCCAGGAAGTGCTGGAAGAAGGCGTCAAGCAGATCAAGGCCGTGGCCGAGCGCGTCAAACGCACCCAGATCAAGGACAAGTCCCAGGTCTGGAACACCGCCCGCATCGAAGCGCTGGAAATGGACAACCTGATCGAAGTGGCCCTGGCCACCCTGATCTCCGCCGAAGCGCGCAAGGAATCCCGTGGCGCCCACGCCCGCGATGATTTCCCGGATCGCAACGACGAGACCTGGATGAAGCACACGCTGTACTCGCGCGAAGACTTCAAGCTCAGCTACAAGCCGGTGCACAATCAGCCGCTGACGGTGGATTACATCGCCCCGCAAAAGCGCGTGTACTAAGGAGCCGCCGACATCATGGAAAAAATGCGTTTCTCCCTTTACCGCTACAACCCGGACAAGGACGCCAAGCCCTACATGCAGGACATCGAAGTCGAAGTTGACGCCACCGATGTCAAGCTCTTGGACGCCCTGGTCAAGTTGAAGGCGGTGGATGACACCCTGTCCTTCCGTCGCTCCTGCCGCGAAGGCATCTGCGGCTCGGACGCGATGAACATCAACGGCAAGAACGGCCTGGCCTGCGTGACCGACCTGCGCAGCCTCAAGCAGCCGATCACCCTGCGCCCGCTGCCTGGCCTGCCTGTCATCCGCGACCTGATCGTGGACATGACCCAGTTCTTCAAGCAGTACCACTCGATCAAGCCCTATGTGGTCAACGATACCCCGGCGCCGGAGCGTGAGCGTCTGCAATCGCCGGAAGATCGCAAAGAGCTGGATGGCCTGTACGAGTGCATTCTGTGCGCCTGCTGCTCGACCTCCTGCCCGTCGTTCTGGTGGAACCCGGACAAGTTCGTCGGCCCGGCTGGCCTGTTGGCCGCGTATCGCTTTATTGCCGATACCCGCGACACCATCACCAGCGAGCGTCTGGACAACCTGGAAGACCCGTACCGCCTGTTCCGTTGCCACACCATCATGAACTGCGTGGACGTGTGTCCGAAGGGCCTGAACCCGACCAAGGCCATCGGCAAGATCAAAGACCTCATGGTGCGTCGCGCCGTATGAGCGAGGCCGAACACCCGTTCGACGAGATCGAGCTCAAGCGCATGCGCTGGCGTTCCCGGCGTGGGCTGCTTGAACTCGACATCGTGATCGAGCGCTTTCTGGCCAGCGACTTCGATCAGCTCAGCGTGGCGGATCTGCACGCCTACCGCGAGC
>JAYSCA010000355.1:0-3627 GCA_041915165.1 Ideonella sp. | reverse complement strand
GTTCAAGCTGATGGCCTACAAGGACGAGTACGAGGTGGCCCGCCTGCACACCGACCCGGCCTTCACCGCCCAGATCGCCGCCACCTTCGACGGCCCGGTGAAGCTGCAGCACCATTTGGCGCCGCCGCTGTTCGCCCGCCGCGGGGACGATGGTCAGCCGCGCAAGACCGCCTTCGGCGCCTGGGTGCGGCCGGTGATGGGCGTGCTGGCGAAGTTCAAGGGCCTGCGCGGCAGCTGGCTGGACCCCTTCGGCCACACCGAGGAGCGGCGCACCGAGCGCGCCCTGATCGCCGAGTACCGCGCCAGCATCGAAACCCTGCTGAAGGACCTGAGCGCCGAGCGCCTGCCGCTGGCCCTAGAGATCGCCCGCCTGCCGGAAGAGATCCGCGGCTACGGCCCTGTGAAGGCCCGCCACCTGGCCACCGTGCGGCCCAAGTGGGCGGCGCTGATGCAGCGCTGGTCCCAAGGGCCGAGTGCTGCGCCCGCGGGCGAGGCTCAGCCGGCCGGGGTCGGTGCCGCCGCGCTGCTGAGGTAATCCAGCAGGCCCTGGACCAGGGCCTCGAAGGTGACCTGGCAGCGGGGGCTGTGGCGCAGGTCCTCGTGCATGGTCACCCAGGTGTCCAGCGGCAGGGCGAACTGCGCCGGCAGCACCCGCACCAGGGCCGGGCTGCGCCGGGCCAGGCCGACCTGGCACAGGCCGATGCCGGCCCCCGCGCGGATCAGGGCCAGTTGGGCCACGTCGCTGTCGGTGCGCAGCGCAAAGCGCTCGCGCCGCAGGGCCGGCCAAGCCGCACCCGCCCGGCGGATGTAGGCGGTCACCGCGTCAAAGCCGATCAGGCTGTGCCCCGCCAGATCGGCCCAGTCCTGCGGCGTGCCGTGCCGGGCCAGGTAGTCCGGATGGGCATGCATGCCCACGTCGATGGCCCCGACCCGCCGGGCCAACAGCGCCCCCTGCTGCGGTGCCTGCATGCGCACCGCGATGTCGGCCTCGCGCTGCAGCAGGTCCTGCAGCCGGTTGGACAGGGCCAGCTCCACGGTCAGCCCCGGGTGACGGGCCCGCAACGCCGCCAGGATGGGCGGCAGCACTTCCACCCCGACCACCTCGCTGGCCGTCACCCGCACCACCCCTTGCACGCCCGCCCCCTGGCTGGCGGCCGTGCGCTCCAGCGCCCGGGCCGCGTGCTGCACGGCCTGGGCCGGCGCCCGCAGGGCCAGCGCCGCCTCGGTGGGCTGCACGCCGGTGGGGGAGCGGGTGAACAGGGTCAGCCCCAGGGCCTGCTCCAGCGCGGCCAGCTGACGCCCGACCGTCGGCTGGGTCAGGTCCAGGGCCCGGGCCGCGGCCGACAGCGAACCGTGCTCCAGCACCCCCAGAAAGGTCCGGTAGAGCTCCCAGCTGATCGATGAGGTCATGCATCAATGTATAGCGGACCCACGATGATCGCCAATTCCGTTGTGGATGACCGCTGCCCAGAATCGCCGCCTGTCCCCTCTTTTTCCAGGAAGACACCATGGAACATGAACACCCCACACTGGTACTGGGCGCCACCGGCGGCATTGGCGGCGAAGTGGCCCGGCAGCTGCGCGATGCTGGCGGGCCGGTGCGGGCCCTGCGCCGGGGCCCGCCGCCGGCCGAGGCCGGCCTGTCCTGGGTGCGCGGCGACGCCCTGAACCCCGCCGACGTGATGGCCGCCGCCCTGGGCTGCCGGGTGATCGTGCACGCCGTGAACCCGCCGGGCTACCGGCACTGGGCCGACTGGGTGCTGCCCATGCTGGAAAACACGCTGGCCGCGGCCCGGGCCCAGCGGGCGCTGGTCGTGCTGCCCGGCACGCTCTACAACCACGGCCCCGATGCCGGAGCCCTGCTGGGCGAAGCCGCCCCCCAGCACCCGCTCACACGCAAGGGCGCCATCCGGGTGGCGATGGAGCAGCGGCTGCAGGACTTCGCGGCCGCCGGCGGGCGGGTGCTGATCGTGCGCGCGGGCGACTTCTTCGGCCCGCGCTGCGGCAACAGCTGGTTCGCCCAGGGCCTGGTGCAGCCGGGCCGTCCGGTCACCCAGGTGCGCCACCCCGGCCGTGCGGGCGTGGGCCACCAGTGGGCCTACCTGCCGGATGTGGCCCGCAGCATCGTGGCCCTGCTGGCCCGGCGCGACACGCTGGAACCCTTCGCCCGCTTTCACCTGGGGGGCCACTGGGATGCCGACGGCACGCAGATGGTCCAGAGCATCGTGCGCGTGGTCGGCCGGCGCAGCGGCCGGCTGCCGCGGGTGCGGGCCTTTCCCTGGTGGCAGGTGCGGCTGGCCGCCCCCTTCGTGCCCACCCTGCATGAGCTGCTGGAGATGCGCTACCTGTGGGAGCGCCCCGTGCAGCTGGACAACCAGGCCCTGCGCACCCTGCTGGGCACCGAGCCGCACACGCCATGGGATGCGGCGGTGGAAGCCACGCTGGAAGGCCTGGGCTGCCTGCCGGCCTGATCAGGCTGCCAGCGGCAGCGTCCAGCTGGGCCCGCGCACCCACTCGGCGGGTACCGCCAACGTCTGCGGTGAGGTGCCCCGGGCACGCAGCGCCAGCACCTCGTCGCCCGTCTCGCCAGCCACCAGCCAGGTGGTCGAGGCCCATTCGCCGCGCGGGCGAGCCGCCACGAGGCTGCGCCGCCGCACCTGCAGCACGGCCGGCAGCGTGTCGACCCGGGCCTCGAACACCGGCCCGCCTTCGTCGATCGTGATGTGGTGGCTGTAGTGCAGCCCTTCGGCCGCCAGCACGCCCAGCAGCGGGCGGGCCACCACCGGCACCTGGGCGATGGCCGCCTGGGCCGCCGCCGGCAGGAAGGAGACATAGACCGGCTGCCGCGGCAGCAGCGCCGCCACATGGCCCCGCCAGGCCGGGCCGAAGCGGTGCAGCGCAGCCTCCGGGTCGCCGCCGTAGAAATGCCGGCCCAGCCCATCCCAGAACGGCGAGCGGCCGGCGCTGTCCCGCCAGCCCGGCAGTTCCACGATCAGTTGGGCGCCCAGGGCGGCCCGGTCGCGGGCCACCAGCAGCAGGGCCGCGCGCAGCAGGTGCTGCAGCGCGCTGGCCTGCTCGGCCAGGTCCAGCGCCGGATCCCAGGCCAGGTCGGCCAGCTCGGCCGCGCCGGTGTGGTCGTTGCCCAGCAGCAGCGTGTTCTGCTGGTGGAACAGGCCCAGCGAGGGCGCGGCATGCACCACACAGCCCACGTGGTACCAGTGGCGCAAGGGCTCTCGCCCGATCACCGGCCGCAGGCGGGCGCAGGCCCGTGGGCCGTCGGCGGTGTCCAGCAACCACCAGCGCTCCCCCGTGTGCGGGGCCGGCAGGCGCTGGTCCGCCGACGGCGGCAGCCACAGGGTCAGCCGCGGCAAGTCAGCCTCGGTCACCGGCCGCAACCGCCAGGCCAGCGGGCCGGGCCAGGCCGGCGCGGCCGGCGACGGAAACGGTGTCGTCGCGCTCATGCCCGTGCTCCTGCGTTGCCATCCAACGGCGCCAGGGCCACGGCCGCCTCGGGCGCCTGGCCCAGCGGTGCCAGGTCGGCCACCGTCACCGGCCCGGCCAGCGCCGTGGCCCGGAAGCCGTGGTGGCCGGTGCTGGCGGCCAGCCAGGCGCCACGGCGCGAGGCCC
>JAYSCA010000354.1:0-3629 GCA_041915165.1 Ideonella sp. | reverse complement strand
CTCAGGTAGTTGGCGTTGTGCTTGATGATGATGAGGTTGCCATAGCCGCGCAGCGTGTTGCCGGCATAGACCACCCGGCCATCGGCCGCGGCGTAGACCGGATCCCCGGCCTTGCCCCCGATCGAGAGGCCCTTGCTGCGGCTTTCGTCGAAACCGCCCACCACCGGACCGGCCGAGGGCCAGCCCCAGCGGATGTCGTCATCCGCCTCCTTGGGCGTGTCCTTGGACGCCTCCCTGCTGGCGGCGCTCGACGCCGCCGACGCCGCGGCCGAAGACCCCGCCGACGCGGCCTGCGGGCGGCTGTCCAGCGGCTTGCTCTCCACCTTGGTGGCGGTCACCGGCTTGGTCGAGGCCACGCCCGGCTCCACGCCGGGCGGCACCACCCGCAGCACCTGCCCCACTTCGATCACGTTGGGGTTGTCGATGTTGTTCCAGCGCGCCAGATCGCGCCAGGCCTGCCCAGTCTCCAGGCCGATCCGCATCAGCGTGTCGCCTGGCTTGACGATGTAGGTGCCCGGCTTGGCTTCCACCGGTGCAGCAGGCTTGGCCTCCGTGCGAACGCGGCTGGTGGGGCGGTCCTCCACGGGGGCCTGGTGTTGGGGACTGGCGCAGCCAGCCAGCACGGCCAGCAGCAGCAGACCGGCCCAGGCCGCTCTGCGATGTCCACGGAACAAAGTCATGGTGTGTGCGTTTCCCTGAGGTCAACAGGCTCCGGATTTTAAGGGGACGAACTGAACCGTCTCTCCTGTGGTCCGCAGGTAGCCCTGTTCGGTGCGGTCGATGATGACCAGCACCTGCCCTCGTCCGTCCTGGGCCCGCGCGGGGGCGACCAGTCGTCCCCCCACCGCCAACTGGGTCAGCCAGGCCGCGGGAACCTCCTCCCCGCCAGCGGCCGCCACGATGCTGTCGTAAGGCGCCCGGGGCGGGTGACCCAACATGCCATCGCCGTACAGCAGGTGGATGTGGGGCGTGTGATGGGCCGCCAGCTGGCGTCGCGCCAGCTCATGCAGCGGCTGCAAGCGCTCCATCGAAACCACCTGGCGCGCCATCGCCGCCAGCAAGGCGGTTTGGTAGCCACAGCCGGTGCCGATTTCCAGCACCCGGCCCAGGTGTCCGGCCTGGCGGGCGGACTGCCCCAGGAACAGCCATTCGATCATGCGGGCGACCACCGAGGGCTTGGAAATGGTCTGCCCCAGCCCGATCGGCAGGCTGGTGTCCTCATAGGCCTGGGCGGCCAGGGCCGAATCCACGAAGCCATGCCGGGGCACGGCCAGCATGGCCTGCAGCACCGCCTCGCAGCGCACCCCATCCTGCCGCAGCCGCTCGACCATGCGCCGGCGCATGGCCGGGTTGTCCAGCCCCAGGCCGGACGGTGGCGTGAGCCGCCGCGCATCGCGCACGGCTTCGGCCAGCAGACGCTGGGGCCGCAGCGGCTCGGCCGGCTTGCGGGCGGCACCCACGGCCGGCGCTGCGCCGGGGGCCGTCAGACTGGCCGGGAAGCGACCCCGGGGGCGATCGGAGGTGCTCATGCACCGCCCCCGGGCCCATGCAAACGGGCCTGCCACTGCGGCAAGTGGGCGTGATCGGTCAGGTCAACCTGCAAGGGGGTGATGGACACCTGCCCCTGGCTCACCGCGTGGAAGTCCGTGCCTTCGCCGGCCTCGCGCGCATCGCCCGCCGGCCCGATCCAGTAGATCGGCTCACCGCGCGGATTGGTCTGGGCAATGGCCGGCGAACTGGCGTGCCGACGCCCCAGCCGGGTCGTGGCCCAGGGCAGTCGATCCGCATCGGCGCGGTTGGGAATGTTGACGTTCAGCAGCCAGGGCCGCGTGGCCGCGGGATCGGCCAGCAGCGGCAGCACCGACTCGACCACCCGGCGAGCCACGCGGGCCGCGGCATCGAGATGGGTCCAGCCCCGGTCGACCTGGCTGAAGGCGATGGCCGGCACGCCGAACAGGTAGCCTTCCATCGCGGCCGCCACGGTGCCGGAATAAAGCGTGTCGTCGCCCATGTTCGCGCCCTGGTTGATGCCCGACAGCACCAGATCCGGGCGCTGCGGCAGCAGGCCGGTGAGCGCGATGTGGACGCTGTCCGACGGGGTGCCGTTGACGTAGCGGAAGCCCTTCTGGGCCGGCGCGCTGGCCTCGTACACGGACAGCGGGCGGTTCAGACTGAGGGAATTCGAGGTGCCGCTGGCGTTCTGCTCCGGCGCGATCACATCGATCTGCCCCAGGCCTTCGCAGGCCTGGACCAGGGCCGCCAGCCCGGGCGCCAGGTAGCCGTCGTCATTGGCAATCAGGATTCTCATGTCGGCGGATTGTAGGCAGGGGTCGGACCGCCCCGGCACGGAATCTGCTGCCCCCTTGAACAGAGGTCCGCCAGCACGGTGCGTGCTGCTAGCATCTGCATCCAGCTCCCCCCGCATCCTGAGGTTGTAAAGGTCGTTCCATGTCAGTCAAGGTCTTGATCCTCGAAGACAATCCCGTCGCCCGTGAATTCCTGTCGCGGGTGCTGCGCGAGAGCTTCAGCGACCCGATCAGCATCACCGAAGCGGGCGACCTCGAAACCGCCCGCGCCCAGATCGCCCTCACCGGCCCGGGCGGGCTGCACGGCACCGACCCGTTCAAGCTGATGCTGCTGGACCTGGAGCTGCCCGATGGCAACGGCCTGGAGCTGCTCAACGAGTTGCGGCAGTACCCGGCCACCAAGGTGGTCACCACCCTTTACTCCGACGACGAGCACCTGTTCCCGGCGCTGCAATGCGGCGCCGACGGCTACCTGCTGAAGGAAGACCGCTTCGAGGTGCTGGTGGACGAGTTGCGCAAGATCGTGCTGGGCCAGCCGCCCTTGTCCCCGGCCATCGCCCGCCGGCTGCTGACCCATTTCCGCCTGGGGGCGGGCCCGGCGGCCCAGGAGGCCGCGCCGGCGCCGACGCTCTCCTTCAACGCCACCGTGCCGAACAACAGTCAGGCCGGCAAGCCGCCGGTGCCCATTGAGCGCCAAGTGGAAATGCCCCATCTCACCCCCCGTGAGATCGAGGTGCTGACCTATCTCAGCAAGGGATTCACGATCAAGGAAATTGCCAACCTGATGGGCATCAAGTGGTTCACCGTGAACGACCACATCAAGTCCATTTACCGCAAGCTCAACGTGTCCAGCCGGGCGGAGGCGGCCGTGCTGGCCAGCAAGCAAGGCCTGGTCTGACCCAGGCCCCGGCTGCCCATGCCACGCACTTGGCCGGACACCGCGGATCTGCCGACGGGCAGTGGTGATTTCCTCGATCTGGAATCGCTGGATGCCGCCAGCGATCTGCGCATCCGGCGCATCGGCTGGCGGCGCCAGGCCCTCCTGATTGCGGCCGTCGTCGGCTGCCTGACCATCTTCCTGCTGGCCCGGGCCCTGGCGCACAACCCGGATGTGTCCGCGCAGTGGCGGGCCTCGGCCGATGGCTATCTGGAGCTGGCCGACACCAGCATGCCGGAGTTGAAAGGCTCGCTGGGCAAGGAACTGGTGGCGATCGTCACCCCCGATGGGCAGGTCATGCCGTTTGGCGTGCTGGCCATTGCCCATTCGGCCCGCTGGATCACCGATGACCCGGCCCGACAAGAGATGATGGCGGTGCGGCTGGC
>JAYSCA010000353.1:0-3643 GCA_041915165.1 Ideonella sp. | reverse complement strand
GTAGAAGCCGCCGCCATGCACGGCCCACAGCTCCCCGCCCACGCCCTTGGCCTGCAGCTCCGGGTCGGTGGGCTTTTCGAGGTTGCTGTCGAGGAAGACGAAATAGAAGGACGAGCCGATCCAGGCGATGGCCACGATCACATGGGTCCAGCGCAGCAGCAGGTTGGCCCAGTCCAGCAGGTAGGAGGTGTCCATCGCTCAGCTGCCCCGGTAGGTGGAATAGGCCCAGGGGCTGGCCAGCAGCGGCACGTGGTAGTGCGCGCCGGCGTCGGCGATGCCGAAGTCCAGCGGCACCGTCTCCAGGAAGGGCGGCTCGGGCAGCGTGACGCCAGCCGCGCGGAAATAGGCGGCCACCTCGAACACCAGGCGGTAGCGGCCCGGCTGGAAGGTCTCGCCCTGCAGCAGCGGGCCATCGGCCCGGCCGTCATGGTTCAAGTTGAGCTGGCGGATCAGCTCGGGGGCACCGGTGGCCGGCAGCCGGTACAGCCGGACCGCCATGCCGGCCGCCGGGCAGCCGCGCATCGTGTCCAGCACGTGGGTCGTGAGTTGTCCCATGGTCGGCGAACAAAGTGGTTGAAAACTGTGGACTGAAGTGTATACACTTTCGCATACACCGCAAATCACCCCGTGCGCTCCATGGCCCGCCGTCCCGATCCCTCCGCGCTTGCCCAGCCCGCCGACACCTCGGCCGCCCTGGGCGTGCCCGAAAGCGCGGGGGAGCGCACCACCACCGACCGCATCGTCGCCTCGGTGACGACAGCCATCGTGGAGCGCCGCCTGATGCCCGGCACCAAGCTGGTCGAGCAGCAGATCGCCGACATCTTCAAGGTCTCGCGCACCGTGGTGCGCCAGGCGCTCAACCAGCTCTCGCGCGACAAGCTGGTCACGCTGGAGCCGGCGCGCGGCGCCTTCGTGCGCGAGCCCAGCGTCGAGGAGGCCCGCCAGGTCTACGAGGTGCGCACGATGCTGGAAAGCGCGATGCTGCGCGAACTGGCCGCCCGCATCACCGACGCCCAGGTCGCCCGGCTGCGCCAGCACCTGGCCGATGAAGGCGCCGCCATCGCCCGCACCGACGTGCCCGGCCGCACCCGCCTGCTGGCCGACTTCCACAGCCTGCTGGCCGGCATGCTGGGCAACGAGGTGCTGGCCGATCTGCTGGGCGACTTGCTCTCGCGCTCCTCGCTGATTTCGCTGATGTACCAAAGCTCGCACTCGGCCGAGGAGTCCTCCGGCGAACACGTCGCCATCGTCGAGGCCCTGGCCCGGCGCGACGCCGACGCGGCCGTGGCCCTGCTCCGGGCCCACCTGGGCAATGTCGAGCGCAACCTTCGTCTCAACCCGCGCGTGGCCGACCTGGCCACCGCCTTGCAACCTGACACGCCATGAACACCGCTGCACGCTATCCCCGCGACCTCGTCGGCTACGGCCGCAACCCGCCCCACGCCCGCTGGCCGGGCAATGCCCGCGTCGCGGTGCAGTTCGTCCTGAACTACGAGGAAGGCGGCGAGAACTCGGTGCTGCACGGTGACGCCGGCAGCGAGCAGTTCCTCTCCGAGATGTTCAACCCGGCCGCCTATCCCGACCGCCACCTGTCGATGGAGAGCATCTACGAGTACGGCTCGCGGGTCGGCGTCTGGCGCATCCTGCGCGAGTTCGAGCGCCGCGGCCTGCCGATGACCATCTTCGGCGTCGGCATGGCGCTGGAGCGCAACCCGGAGGTCACCCAGGCCTTCGTCGAGCTGGGCCACGAGATCGCCTGCCACGGCTGGCGCTGGATCCACTACCAGAGCCTGCCCGACAGCATCGAGCGCGAGCACATGGCCCGCGGCATGGAGATCATCGAGCGCCTGACCGGCAACCGCCCGCTGGGCTGGTACACCGGCCGGGACAGCCCCAACACCCGCCGCCTGGTGGCCGACTACGGCGGTTTCGCCTACGACAGCGACTACTACGGCGACGACCTGCCCTTCTGGCTGCAGGTGAAGAAGACCGACGGCAGCCTGGCGCCGCACCTGGTGGTGCCCTACACGCTGGACACCAACGACATGCGCTTTTCGCTGCCGCAGGGCTTCAGCCATGGCGATGAATTCTTCGACTACCTGCGCGACGCCTTCGACGTGCAGTACGCCGAAGGCGACGAGCGCCCCAGCATGCTGAGCATCGGCATGCACTGCCGGCTGCTGGGCCGCCCGGGCCGCTTCAAGGCGCTGCAGCGCTTCCTGGACCATGTGCAAAGCCACAGCCGGGTTTGGGTGACGCGCCGCATCGACATCGCCCAGCACTGGCAGGCCACCCACCCGTTCGACGCCGCCAAGGCCTTCATCTGGGAGTGAGCCCCATGCCCGCCGCCCTCACCTTGGCGCTGCTCAACCGCGCCGACCGCGACACCTTCGGTCGTTTGCTCAACGGGGTTTACGAACACTCGCCCTGGATCGCCGACGGCGCTTGGAGCCGGCGGCCGGCGGGCGGCTTCGTCAGCCTGGCGCAGCTCAAGCGCACGCTGGTGGAGGTGGTGCGGGCCGCGCCCGAACAAGCCCAGTTGGACCTGATCCGCGCCCACCCGGAACTGGCCGGCAAGGCCATGGTAACAAAGACGCTCACCGCCGAATCCACCGGCGAGCAGCGCAGCGCCGGCCTGACCGACTGCAGCCCCGAAGAATTCGCCCGCCTGCAGCAGCTCAACGCCGACTACAACGCGCGCTTCGGCTGGCCCTTCATCCTGGCCGTCAAGGGTCCGCGCGGGCTGGGCCTCACCCGCCAGCAGATCATCGACACCTTCGCCCGCCGCCTCGCAGGAACGAAGGAGTTCGAGTTCGCCGAGTGCCTGCGCGCCATCCACCGCATCGCCGAGATCCGCCTGAACGAGAAGTTTGGCGCCGAGCCGGTGCTGGGCAACCAGGTCTGGGACGCGGCCGAGGCCCTGGCCGCGCACAGCGAACCCGGCTTTGCCGAGCAGGGGCAGCTCACCGTCACCTACCTGACGCCGGCCCACCGGGCCTGCGCCGCCCAGCTGCTGCAGGCCATGCGGGACGCTGGCTTTGACGAAGCCCACCGGGACGCCGTCGGCAATGTGGTCGGCATCTACCACGGCAGCGACCGCCAGGCACCGCGCCTGCTGACCGGCAGCCACTACGACACCGTGCGCAACGGCGGCAAGTACGACGGCCGGCTGGGCGTGCTGGTCACGCTGGCCGCGGTGGGTGAGCTGCACCGCCAGGGCCGCCGCCTGCCCTTCGGCATCGAGCTGGTGGCCTTCGCCGAGGAGGAAGGCCAGCGCTACAAGGCCACCTTCCTGGGCTCGGGCGCGCTGGTCGGCCAGTTCGACCCCGCCTGGCTGGAACAGACCGATGCCGACGGCGTCTCGATGCGCCAGGCCATGCTGGACGCGGACCTGCCCGGTACGCTGGACGCCATCCGCGGCCTGCAGCGCAGCGCGGCCGACTACCTCGGCTATGTCGAGGTGCACATCGAGCAAGGCCCGGTGCTGGACGACCTGGACCTGCCGCTGGGCGTGGTCACCTCGATCAATGGCAGCGCGCGCTACCGCGGCCACTACACCGGGGTGGCCAGCCACGCCGGCACCACGCCGATGAACCGGCGCCGCGACGCCGCCACCGCCAGCGCCGAACTGGCCTTGTTCGCC
>JAYSCA010000352.1:0-3644 GCA_041915165.1 Ideonella sp. | reverse complement strand
CGCCTTCGCGGTCGCCCGCATAGATGCCGGGCACGCGCAGGATGCTGGCACACCAGCCGGCCGCCGCCCCCAGCGAACGGACGGCCCGCTCGGCCGCCACCCGGCGCCGGGCCCGGTCGGTGCGCGGCGCGCAGGGCGCGCATTCGTCGATCCAGGCGCCGCCCACATCGCCGTACACCCCGGTCGTGCTGACGTAGACCAGGCGACGCAGCACATCCGAAGGCCCGGGCCGCCGCAACACCCGCGCCAGGGCGGTCATCCGCGGATCGACGCTGCCCTGGGCCGGTGGCGGTGCCAGCATCAGCACCCGCGGCGCCAGCCGGGCCAGGCGCCGCAGGCTGCCGGCGTCGTCCAGGTTGCCCAGCACGGGGCTGGCGCCGGCGGCCCGCAAGGCCGCCCGCCGCTCGGGCTGGGAGGTGAGCACCCGGACCGTCCAGCGCCCCGTCACCCGGGGCAGCACACGCAGCCCCACGTCGCCACAGCCGACGATCAGCAGGCGGGTGCGGCGGAAGCGGGCAGGCAGGCTCATAGCGGACAGGGCAAAATCGAGGGTCGCGCGCAGTGTAGCGATGCCGCTGGCGCCCCCTCTTTCGCTTTCGACACGGCCGTTCCCGGTCCTCGCCCCGATCCATGAGCTTCAACGTCACCCTCCAGCCCTCCGGCCGGCACTACAGCGCCGGCGCCGATGAAACCCTGTTGAACGCGGCCATCCGTGAAGGCATCGGTCTGCCCTACGGCTGCAAGGACGGCGCCTGCGGCTCCTGCAAGTGCAAGCTGCTGGAAGGCAAGGTGGTCCACGGCCCGCACCAGGAAAAGGCCTTGAGCGCCGCCGAGGAAGCCGCCGGCATGGTGCTGACCTGCCGCGCCACGCCGCAGACCGACGTGGTGCTGGAAGCCCGCGGCGTCGCCGCCGAGGGCCAGTTCCCGGTGCTGAAGATGCCGGGGCGCGTGCTGTCGCTGGAGCGTCTGGCCCCCGATGTGGTGCGCCTGAAGGTGCAGCTGCCGGCCAACCAGAACTTCCAGTTCCATGCCGGCCAGTACATCGAATTCCTGCTGCGCGATGGCGCCCGCCGCGCCTACTCCGTGGCCAACGCGCCGCACAACCTGGGCACGCCGCCGGCCATTGAGCTGCACATTCGCCACATGCCGGGCGGCAAGTTCACCGACCAGGTCTTCAGCACGCTGAAGGAGAAGGACATCGTCCGCATGGAAGGTCCGTTCGGCAGCTTCTACCTGCGTGAGGACAGCGACAAGCCGATGGTGTTGCTGGCCTCGGGCACCGGCCTGGCGCCGATCAAGGCACTGATCGAGCGCCTGGAGGCCCAGGGCAGCACCCGCCCGGCCGTGCTGTACTGGGGCGGCCGCCGCAAGGCCGACCTCTACCTCCACGACTGGCTGGAAGCCGCCGCCGCGCGCCTGCCCTGGCTGCGCTACGTGCCGGTGCTGTCGGACGCCACGCCGGAAGACGGCTGGACCGGCCGGACCGGCTTCGTGCACCAGGCGGTGATGGCCGACCTGCCCGACCTGTCGGGCCACCAGGTCTATGCCTGCGGCGCGCCCATCGTGATCGAGAGCGCGCAACGCGATTTCGTGGCCCAATGTGGGCTGCCGGCCGAGGAATTCTTCGCCGACAGCTTCACCTCCGAAGCCGACAAACAAACCACTGCGTGATCCCCATGGACGCCCTGCTCTTCTTCCCATTGGCCGTGATGATCGCCCTGACCCCGGGGCCGAACAATTTCTGCGCGCTCAACAACGGGATTCGCCAGGGCGTCGGTGCTGCGCTGTTCGGCACTGTCGGCCGCGTGCTGGCCTTTGCCATCTTCCTGACCATTTCCGCCGTGGGTCTGGGCGCCATGCTGCTGGCTTCCGAAACTGCCTTCAGCGTGCTCAAGTGGGTTGGCGCGGCCTACCTGTTCTGGCTGGGCTGGAAGGCCTGGCACAGCCAGGACGCCGGCCATCTGGCGGCGGACGAGGGCCAGGCCGCGCCGCGCTCGCTGCGCAACCTGGCCACGCAGGAATTCCTGCTGGGCATCAGCAACCCCAAGGCCATGCTGCTGTTCGCGGCCATCTTTCCGCAGTTCATCAACCCGGCCAAGCCCGCCGCGCACCAGTTCCTGGTGCTGGGCGCCACCTACCTGGCGGCCGAGTTCGTCTCGGCGGCCGTCTATGGTGCCGGTGGCCGGCAGCTGCGGCGCTTCATCACCACCCCGCGCGGCGCCCGCCGCCTGAACAAGGCCACCGGCGGCTTCTTCGCCGGGGCGGGTGGCCTGCTGCTGGCGGCCCACCGCTGAGCCAGCCTCAAGCCTGGGCCAGGTAATCCTGCGCCTGGGCCTGCAACCAGGCCGAGAAGGCCTGCAGCAAGGGCGCATCCGCCTTGTGCGGCGGAACGATGAAGCGGTAGGTGCGCCCGCTGTGCTGCGCGTGGGGCAGCACCACGATCAAACGCCCACTGGCCAGATCGCTTTCCACCAACAGGCGGGGCACCAGGGCCACGCCCAGGCCTTGGGCGGCCGCCTCGGAGAGCATCGAAAACAGCTCCATACGGGACCCGGCCATGTCGTGCTCCACCGCCAGCCCCTGGGAGGCAAACCACTGCCGCCAACCATCGGGCCGGGTGCTGGCCTGCAGCAGCGGCAGGGCGGCCACGTCCGCCACCGTGCGGCAGGCCGACGCGCCAGGCAGCCGCGGACTGGCCACGGCCACCAGCGGCTCCGGCATCAGGTCGATCGACTCGGTGCCGGGCCAGGGCTCACTGCCGGGCAGGATGGCCGCGTCAAACGGCGTGTCGGCGAACAAAAAGGGCCGCGTGCGGGGCGTGAAGTGCACCAGCGCACCGGGGTGCGCCCGCTGGAAATCCGCCAGGCGGGGCAACAGCCATTGCGTGGCGAAGGTGGGCACCACCGCCAGCTCCAGACTGCCCCCGCCCTCCGCGCCCCCGCTCATCAGGTCCAGCGCATCGCGTTCCACCTCGTCCAGCCGCGCAGCCACCCGCCGGCTGTAGCGTTGCCCCGCTTCGGTCAGGGCCACGCCGCGCTGGCTGCGGCGGAACAGCTTCACCCCCAGAAAGTCCTCCAGCGAGGCGATCTGGCGGCAGATGGCACTCTGTGTCACCGCCAGCTCGGCCGCGGCCCGGGTGTAGCTCTGGTGACGCGCCGCCGACTCGAAGGCGGCCAGGGCGGCGGTGGAAGGCAGCTTGCGACGCATGGCAACTCCGGTGTGCGAATCTCGCACGAATGGGTGCTGAATTCTCGGTTGTCCACCAGAAATCCACAACCTAAGATGCCCCATCAGCACAACACAACCCCTGGAGAGACAAACCATGAGCCACGCCCCCCGCGCCGCCAAGCCCGTGTTCCACTGGGACGACCCCCTGCTGCTGGACGACCAGCTGACTGAGGACGAGCGCCAGGTGCGGGACGCGGCACAGGCCTACTGCCAGGACAAGCTGGCCCCGCGCGTGCTGGAGGCCTTCCGCCACGAGAAGACCGACCCGGCCATCTTCCGTGAGATGGGCGAACTGGGCCTGCTGGGCCCGACCATCCCCGAGGCCTACGGCGGCGCCGGCCTGAACTACGTCTGCTACGGCCTGGTGGCCCGCGAGGTGGAGCGCGTCGATTCGGGCTACCGCTCGATGATGAGCG
>JAYSCA010000351.1:0-3647 GCA_041915165.1 Ideonella sp. | reverse complement strand
ACTACCGCGACGAGGTGGACGGCTTCGGGTCGGGCGTGACCTCGACCAACGCGCCGACCTGGGTCAAGAGCTACACGCTCTACCACCTGTCGGCCACCTACACCGGCTTCAAGGACACCAGCGTGACCTTCGGTGTGAAGAACCTGTTCGACACCAAGCCGTCCTACAGCGCCCACAACGTGGACAACGTGGCCGGCGCGGGCTGGGATGGCCGGGTGGGCGACCCCCGGATGCGTTCCTTCACCCTGCGCGTGAACCACAAGTTCTGAGCGTGCCACCGGCCGACCCGGCCGGTGCCTGGACCCCAACCCCCGCCTCCGGCTTCGGACGCGGGGGTTTTTCGTTGGAGGCTCAGCGTTGCTCGGCGACCCAGTTCACCAGCCGATCGACCACCTGGGCGCCGTGGCGGGTGGCCTCGGGCTGGTTGACGATGGCCACCACCACCCAGTCGCGCTCGCGGCGGTCGCGCACATAGCCGGCCACCGCCACCACGTTGTTGAGCGTGCCGGACTTGAGCCGGGCCCGGCCTTGGGCGGCTTGGTCGTGAAAGCGGCGGCGCATCGTGCCGTCCACCCCGGCCAGCGGCAGGCCGCTGCGCAGCTCGGGGGCGTAGGGCGATTGGTCGGCTGCGACCAGCAGGGCCGCCATCGTGGCCGGCGCGATGCGTTCGCTGCGCGACAGGCCGGAACCGTTCTCCAGCACCAGGCCGTCGGCCGGCACGTCATGCGCCTGCAGCCAGGCGCGCACGGCACGACCGGCCGCTTCGCGCGTGTCCAGGGAGGGCGCCACAGGGTCGGGGCCGCGCATCCGCTCCAGCTCGACTTGTTGCCGGCCCAGCCGCAGGAAGACCAGCCGCGCCAGGATGTTGTCGGAGCGCTTGAGCGTGTTGCGCAGCACGTCGGCCAGCGGCGCGTCGCGGTGCAGGGCGACCAGCTGGGTGCCCTCGGGCGTGCGGCCTTCGCGCACCGTGGCCTGCGGGCCCCAGTGGCCGCCCAGTTCCTGCCAGAGCAGGCGGACGGCCTGGCTCACCAGCCACTGGCTGTCGACCAGGTTCAGCGGCTCGCGTTGCGTGCACTGGCGTGGAAACTGGCCTTGCAGCGCGATCGTCACCGTGCCCTGCGCATCGGTGCGCACCTCGGGCGTCTTCCACTGGGCATCCCAGTCCTCACACGGCGCGTCGATCAGCGTGATGGCGCGGGTGTCGAAGCGGACCCCGGGCAGCGCGGGCCAGAAGCGGGCCTGCAGGCGCTGCCCATCGCTGCGCAGCTCGGTCTGCAGCAGGTGCTGGTTGAAGTCCAGCGCGTCGGGGATCACGTTGTAGTCGAACTCGGGGGCTTCGTCGAAGGGCGGCACGCCCAGCTCCATGCGGGCCGGCTGGAACAGCGTGCGGTCCACCACCACGCCGTCGGCCAGTGTGGTGACACCGCTCTCGCGCAGCTGGCTCAGCAGCGTCCACAGTGCCCCCCAGTCGAGCGCGGTGTCGCCACCCCCACGCAGGTACAGCGGGCCGGTCAGCACGCCGCTCTGGGGCGCCTGCGCGATGCGCAGTTCCGTGCTGCCCTGGCTGGCCGGCCCCAGCCGGTCCAGCGCCACCGCCGCGGTGACCACCTTCATCGTTGAGGCCGGCTGCACCGGCACGTTGGCGCGCCAGTACAGCCCCTCCTCGGGATGCCCCAGCGGATAGGCCGCCACGGCCAGGGCCTGGTCGCTCCAGCCGCTGTCGGCCAGGGCCTGCGTGACCGGGGTGGGCGGAACGGGGGGCCGGGGGGAATGGGCGCAGCCCGCCAGGCTCAAGGCGCAGGCGGTGATCCACAGGGCACGGGAGGCAGCAATCGACATGCGGGACAAGCAGCAGAAGGACAGGGCCGCTCCAGCATGCATCAAGCATGCCGGGGCGGGCGGGGTTCAGACCACCGACGACAGCGCAGGGGCGGCGGTTGGCGCAGCCAGCTCGGCGTGGCTCACCACCGTGTTGCGCCCGCGCCGCTTGGCCTCGTACATCGCGGCATCGGCCTGGGCCACCAGGGTCGCGCCCGTGCCGTCGCCGGTCCAGACGGCGTAACCCAGGCTCACCGTGAGGGGGGGGCAGCCCTTGGGCACGGGGATGCGCGCCTGGGCGATCTCCCGCATCAGCCGGCGCATCATCGCGGGGGCCTGGCTGGCATCCATGCCGGGCAGCAGCAGCACGAATTCCTCGCCCCCCCAGCGGCCGCAGCGGTCGCTGGCCCGCAGGCGGTGGCCCAGCAGCTGGCCCAGGGCCTGCAACACCCGGTCGCCGGAGGCATGGCCGCCCCGGTCGTTGATGTGCTTGAAGTGGTCCACGTCCAGAAAGGCCACGGTGACCGGCAGCGGGTGACGACGCCCCAAGGTCAGCGCGGCGTCCAGCTCGGTCTCAAACGGACCCCGTCGCAGCACGCCGGTCAGGTTGTCCACCCGGGCCAGGCGGTTGGCCCGCACCACCTGCCGTCCCAGCATCATGCCCAGCCAGCAGATGTGGAACAGTCCGGAGGTGATGGCAAACGGGATCAGCGAGGACGCGCCACGGTCGTTGCGGGCTGCAAAGCTGTGGGCCGCCGCGGCCGGGTTCAGCAGCAAATGGACGAGAAAGGCCAGCACGGCCAGGCCCATCAGCCCGAAGGGCAGCAGGGGCAGCACGCCGTAGGGACCGAACTCGCGGCGGATGGGCCGCTGCAGCCAGACGATGGGCAGGACCAGCAACAGCAGAAAGGCGCCCTGGTACACCGCGAGCGACGCGATGTCGGCCACCACCGCGGGCAGTGGCAGCCAGACGGCCGCCGCGCCCAGCCCCAGGGGCAGCGCCCAGGAGCGGCGGTAACGCACCCGGCCGTGAACGAAGGCATCGGCGCCCGCGCTGACCAGCGTCGCGCCGAGCAGGCCCAGGGTCATCAGACCCTGCGCCACCGGGCGCAGGCTGCCGTCCTGCATGATCTGCAGCCAGGCGGTGGCGGCGTCACAGGCGCAGGTGGCCAGGAACAGCAGGGCCGAGCGTCGTTCGCGCGGCATCAGGGCCGCGACCAGGGCCCAGCACAGGCCGAACAAGCCCAGTTGCACCAGGGCGAGGGTGAGCGCGAGGCGGGACTCCATGCCAGGCGGCGAACTTTCTGTGGGAGGAGAGGGGAAACGGTGAGCGCGGCGGCCGCAAGGTCTTGAGGGGCCTGCTAGGCTGCCGACCCAACGCGACCGCGATTGTTGCCCATCTCGCCCCAGGATCCATGTCCCCGTCTGCCGAACCTGCCACGCCCACCCCCGAAACGCGCCGGCCCGACCATCTGGCCCACCGCCCGGACCAAGACCGTCTGCTGCTGCGCACCGTGTTCGCGCTGGGCACCGGTGGCTTCGCCATCGGCACCGGCGAGTTCGTCATCATGGGCCTGCTGCCCGAGGTGGCGCGCGATCTGGCCATCAGCATTCCGCAGGCCGGCCATGTGATCAGCGCCTATGCGCTGGGCGTGGTGGTGGGCGCGCCGCTGCTGGCGGTGCTGACCGCCCGCTGGCACCGCCGCCGTCTGTTGATGGCGCTGATGCTGCTGTTCGGGCTGGGCAATCTGGCCAGCGCGCTGGCGCCGGGCTACCTGTCGCTCAACCTGTTGCGCCTGTGCGCCGGGCTGCCGCACGGCACCTATTTC
>JAYSCA010000350.1:0-3654 GCA_041915165.1 Ideonella sp. | reverse complement strand
GCCGCCCCGGTGGTGCGTCCTTCCGCCCGACGGATGAAAGGCCGCAGGTCCACCTGCGGCAGCACGCCGCAGTCGACCAGCCAGCTGTTGGTGTCGTGGAAGGCACCTTCCAACAGGTCGGCGCAGGCCTTCTGCAGGTCCGTCTCCAGGGCGCGCCAAGCCTCCATGTCCATCCCGGCGTCGAGCCAGGCGCGGACGATGCACCGCGCCAGCATCTGGGGCCGGAACAGGTCGTCGTCCTCCAGATCGGGCTGCTGGCTGAGCTGACCCAAGCGGGCCCGCAGGTCGGCGAATTCCCAGGTCGTGCGGTCCAGCAGCGCCAGGGTCAGCCGGGAGATCAGGATGTTGCGGGTGACGGTGTCGTCATCCACCAACTGCAGGCCGCCGTCAACGCTGAGCCCCGCCGCCAGCGTGGTCAGTGCATGACCGGCGCCTGGGGCCTGGAGCTGCTCGCGCACATGCTTGCGGATCTCGGGCAACCACTGGCGCCCCCGCTGCATCAGGCCCTGCAGCATGTCGGCCCGTTGCTGGGCCACCGCCCGCTCGGCCGGCGTGTCGTTGAGCGTCTGCGCGGCGCCCATCGCCGCGTCCAGCAGCGGCTGCAGGTCCTTCAGAACCAGATCGGCGAAATGACGGCGCGCCTCGTCCAGCGAGGGCAGGCCGGCTGCGGCTGCAGGCATGGATGGCGGCAATGGCGAGGTGATGTGCGTCGACTCTACACCACGGCTCCGGCATTGGGATCGCTGGGATCCGCATCCTTGCCACCGGTGCCACCGCCCTTGACCAGGTCATCCCGGGTCACGCCCAACCACATCGCGATGGCCGCTGCCACAAAGACCGACGAATAGATGCCGAACAGGATGCCGATCGTCAGCGCCACCGCGAAGTAATGCAGGGTCGGACCACCGAACAGCAGCATCGACAACACCATCATCTGGGTCGAACCGTGGGTGATGATGGTCCGGCTCATGGTGCTGGTGATGGCGTGGTCGATCACCTCGTGGGTGTTCATCTTGCGGAATTTGCGGAAGGCCTCGCGGATCCGGTCGAAGATCACGACCGACTCGTTGACCGAGTAGCCCAGCACCGCCAGCACCGCCGCCAGCACGGAGAGCGAGAACTCCCACTGGAAGAAGGCGAAGAAGCCCAGGATGATGACCACGTCGTGCAGGTTGGCGATGATGGCCGCCACCGCGAACTTCTTTTCAAAGCGGATCGCCAGGTAGCCCACGATGCCCAGCACCACGAAGATCAGGGCCTTGCCGCCGTCCCAGACCAGTTCCTCACCCACCGACGGGCCGACGAACTCGGTGCGCGACAGCGTCAGCGGCTCCGCGCCGCCCGCCTCGCAGGCCTTGCGACTGACCTGCTCCCCTTGCGGGGTGGTGTACTGACGGTCGGCGACCGAGCCGTTCTCGGCCAGGCACAACTGGGTGAAGACGCGGGTCGCGAGTTCCTGCGGCTTGGCATCCTTGCTGACCGGCAGCCGGATCATCACGTCGCGCGAGGTGCCGAAGTTCTGCACCTGCACATCGCCGAAGCCCAGTTGCTGGATCACGCCCCGCACCCGGCCCAGATCGGCCGACTGCGCATAGGACACCTCCAGCACCGTGCCGCCGGTGAACTCGTTGGACAGGTGCAGGCCGCGCGTGAACAGGAAGAACACCGCGGCCACAAACGTGACGGCCGAGATGACGTTGAACACCAGCGCGTACCGCATGAACGGGATGTCGCGCCGAATACGGAAGAATTCCATGGTGAAGCCTCGTGGGAGACGTTGCGTGGCGCCGGATCAGTGGGCGTCGGTGGACGGCGGCTGGGCTGCGGCGGCGCCAGTGGGCCGCCAGATCTGACCGATGGACACCGACTTGAGCTTCTTCTGCCGGCCGTACCACAGGTTCACCAGCCCGCGCGAGAACATCACGGCCGAGAACATCGAGGTCAGGATGCCCAGGCAGTGGACGACCGCGAAGCCGCGCACCGGGCCGGAACCGAAGGCCAGCAGTGCCAAGCCGGCGATCAGCGTCGTGATGTTCGAGTCCAGGATGGTGGCCCAGGCCCGTTCGTAGCCGACGTGGATGGCCGCCTGCGGCGAGGAGCCGGCGCGCAGCTCTTCACGCACGCGCTCGTTGATCAGCACGTTGGCGTCGATGGCCATGCCCAGTGCCAGCGCAATGGCGGCGATGCCGGGCAGCGTCAGCGTGGCCTGCAGCATTGACAGGATGGCGACCAGCATCAGCAGATTGAAGGCCAGGGCCAGCGTCGAGAACACGCCGAACAGCGCGTAGTACAGGCACATGAACACCGCAATGGCAGCAAAGCCATAGGCCAGGCTGTCAAAGCCCTTGGTGATGTTCTCCGCCCCCAGGCTCGGGCCGATCGTGCGCTCTTCGATGATCTCCATCGGCGCGGCCAGCGAACCAGCGCGCAGCAGCAAGGCCGTGTCATTGGCCTCTTGGGTGGTCATGCTGCCGGAGATCTGGAAGCGTGAGCCCAGTTCGCCGCGGATCACCGGCGCCGTCACCACCTCGCCCTTGCCCTTTTCGAACAGCAGGATGGCCATGCGCTTGCCGATGTTGTCGCGCGAGACGTCACGCATGATGCGCGCGCCCTTGGCGTCCACCGTCAGGTGCACCGCCGGCTGCTGGTGATCGTCGAAGCCGGGCTGGGCGTCGGACAGGTTTTCCCCGGTCAGGATGACCTGGCGCTTGACCACCAGCGGGCCACCGCCCCGCTCGACGTAGCGTTCGTCGCCGAAGGGCACCGGCCCGCTGCCAGTGGCGGCCGCGGCCGCCTCGGCGCTGTCATCCACCATGCGCAGTTCCAGCGTGGCGGTGCGGCCGATGATGTCCTTGGCCTTGGCGGTGTCCTGCACCCCCGGCAGCTGCACCACCACCCGATCCAGGCCCTGCTGTTGGATCACCGGCTCGGCCACGCCCAGTTCATTGACCCGGTTGTGCAGCGTGGTGATGTTCTGCTTGAGCGCGGCCTGCTGGATCTTCACCGCGGAGGCCGGCTTGAGCACGCCCGTCAGCGCCAGGTCGCCATTGGCACCGGCCGACGGCGTCCACTGCATGTCGGGCTGGGTGTCCGTCAACAAGGCCTGGGCCTGCTGGCGCGTGCTGTCGTCACGGAAGTTGATGACGATGGCGTTGCCATTGCGGCTGATGCCGCTGTGGCGGATGTTCTTGTCACGCAGCGCGGTGCGCACATCCCCCGTCATCGACTCGGCCTGCTTGTCCAGCGCGGCCTTCATGTCCACCTGCATCAGGAAGTGCACGCCGCCGCGCAGGTCCAGACCCAGGTACATGGGCAGCGCATGCAGGCTGGTGAGCCACTGCGGCGAGCGCGACACCAGGTTCAGCGCCACGATGTAGGACGGGTCGGCCGGATCGGCGTTCAACGCCTTGTTCAGCGCATCCTTGGCCTTGAGCTGGGTGTCGGTGTCGGCAAAACGCGCCTTCACCGAATTGCCCTCGAACTGGACATAGTCGGCAACCAGGCCGGCGTCGGTGATCACCTTGCCGACCCGCGCTTCCAGCCCAGCGTCGACCTTGAGCGTGGCCTTGCCACTGGACACCTGCACCGCAGGCGCTTCGCCGTAGAAGTTCGGCAGGGTGTAGACGAGACCGATGACCAGCGCGAGCGCCAGCA
>JAYSCA010000349.1:0-3663 GCA_041915165.1 Ideonella sp. | reverse complement strand
TGCGGGTCAGGCGGTAGATGCCGCCCGTGACCAGGGCCGAGGTCTTCTGCGGCGTCAGCGGGTTGACGGTGGTGTGGGCCCGCCGGAAGCGCAGCAGCCCGCTCAGGTCACAGGCCAGGCCTGTCAGGGCCAGCGCGCCCACCAGCAGCCGGGCCCAGGGCTGTGGCCAGGGCAGCATGGGCGGCCAGTTGGCTAGACCCGCCATGGCGCCCCCCAGCAGCAGGGCCACCACCGGCGGCGGCACCTTGTGTTCCAGCCAGCGCATGGGGTGGCGGCTCAGGCTTTGGATTGCAGGGCCTGGCCCAGTGCCTGATCGATGGCCCGGGCGGCTTTGTAGGCTGGCCGGCTTTTCAGACGCGCCGCATAGGCTTCGAATTCGGGCCGCTTGGGAATGGTCTCGAACTGCATGCCCCAGATCAGGTGCGCGCCCACATAGAGGTCCGCGGCAGAGAAGTTCGGCCCGGCCACATAGGGGCCGGCCGATACAGCCTGGGCGATCACGTCTAGTGTGCGTTCGTAGCTGCCGTAGCCGACCATGACCTCTTCCTTGGGGGTGATCTCCACTCGCATCGAGCGGTCGATCACGGCCGCCTCCAGCGGGCCGGCGGCGAAGAACAGCCAGCGGTAATAGGCCGCCCGTTCGGCCGGCGCCGGGGCCAGACCAGCGGCCGGAAAGGCATCGGCCAGGTAGGCACAGATGGCCGCGCATTCCGTCACCACCTGACCCCGGTGCACCAGCGTCGGTACCTTGCCCATCGGGTTCAGGGCCAGGTAGTCCGGGGCCTTCATCGTGGTGCCGAATTCCAGCAGCACCTGGCGATAGGGCACGCCCACCTCCTCCAGCATCCAGCGGGCAATCTGTCCGCGCGACCAGGGGTGGGTGTAGAGCACCAGTTCACAGTCAGCGGCTTCGGTCAGCGGCATGGGATCTCCTTGGCAGCGTCAGTCAGGACCCGAACGATTGTCACGTAGAGAAGCGGAACCTGGCGTGACAAGTGTTTCCGGGGGGCGGACAGCGGGCCTGCCGTCGCGATGTGAAAAATCACCACCGCGCCAAGGTGAAACGTGCAGACATAAACTGGGCAAGGTGCACCAAGCGGGTGCACTTGTTTTTTGGATGAACTGACAATGAAAAAATTTGCTGTGATGGCCGCCGCTGTGCTGGCCATGGGAGCCGCTCACGCTGAAACCGTCTCGCCCCTGTATGGCGAACTGGGCTACACCTTCGTGAAGGTGCACGGTGACGGCGCCACCTTCCACCCGGGCGTGCTGCGCGGTGTGGTGGGCTATGACTTCCATCCCTACTTCGCCGTGGAAGGCATGTTCGGTGCTGGCGTCAACGACGACAGCATCGACGTGGGCGGCGTGTCGGTGAAGGGTGAGGTCGAACACACCTATGGCTTCTACCTGAAGCCCAAGTACCAGGTGTCGGGCGCCATGACCGTGTTCGCCCGCCTGGGCTTTGCCGACAGCAAGATCAAGGTGAAGGTGCCCGGCGCTTCCGCTTCGGACAGCGACAGCGACTTCTCGTACGGCGCCGGCCTGAGCTACGCCATCTCGCCCAAGGCCTATCTGTCGGCCGACTACATGTCGTACTACAACAAGGACGGCATCAAGGGCGACGGCTTCACGCTGGGCGTGGGCTACAAGTTCTGATCCTCGCCAGCCTTGAGTGGCCGCAAGGCCCGCTGCCGGCAAGGGCCGGGGCGGGCCTTTTTCATGGGGCAGGGGCCTCAGATGGGTGGGGCCGTGTCAGTCACGCTCCAGGAAGCGCAGGTAGGCCACCTCCTGCACCGGTTGGCCGCCCAGCTCAAAGCTCTGCACGCTGCCGGGCACCTCGGCAAAGCCGGCGGCTTCATAGAAGCGGATGCCGCGCTGGTTGCCCTGCAGCGCCCACAGCGACACGCTGCGGCAGCCTTGGGCCTGCAGCGCCTCCAGGGCGCAGTTCATCAGCGCCCGGCCCACGCCGCGGCCCCAGACCGTGGGGTGCACATACAGCGCCCAGATCTCACCCCGGTCGGGTGGCGCATCCTTGTCCCGGCAGGGGCCGTGGCTCAGGAAGGCCTGGACCTGGCCGGCGTCATCCCGCATCACCCAGGTGGTGCTTTCCTGCGCGGCCAGGATGAGCCGCCAGATCGCGGCCCGTTCGTCCACCGACAGCTGACGCAGGAAGTCCTCGTCCAGCAGACCCGCGTAGCCGGTCTGCCAGGCCTGCACATGCACGCGGGCCAGGTCGGGAATGTCGTCCTCGGTGGGGGTGTCGATGCGCATGGGTATCTCCTCAGCGGGCGGGAATCAGAGTTTGGCGGCTATTTTCCTGGCGGTGGCGACATTGCGGGTGGTGACCCGGTCGCCCAATCGGCGGTCCAGGGCCTGCAGCAGCGGGCTGGCCAGTACGCCGTTCGGGCACCAGACATAGGCGGCTTGCGCGCCCAGCACGAGGGCGTCCGCCTGGGGTGTGGTGGCGGGCGTGGCCAGGTCGGCCAGCGTGCGCAGGGTGGCAGCGTCCTGGCTGAAGGCCAGCAGCAGCCGCGCATCGTCCTGGGCCACCGCCTGCAGCGGGTTGTCCGCCAAGGCCGCCTGAACAGCGGCGCCGGGCAGCACCAGTACCGGGGCGGCCACCCCCAGTTGCTGCACGAGGGCCGTCTGGATGCCCTGAGCCAAGGCCATCGGGTCGGCGCTGGCCGTCGCAGTGAACACCACATTGCCGCTGTTCAGCAACGTGACCACCTCACCGTGCCCCAGCCCTTCGAGCACCATCTTCAGATCCGCCATGGCGACACGGCGCGCCTTGCCGACGTTGATGCCGCGCAGCAAGGCAACGAAACGGGCGTTCATGGGGCGGTGGAAGGGAGCATCGCCAAACATGCCTGGTTCCTCAAGGTTGGTTCGGCCGGGACAGGCGGATTTCGGTCAGTTTCCAGTCGGCAAAGCCGCTGCGCTCGAACACCAGGGCCAGGCGGTCGTCGGGGGCATCCTCCCGGCGGTGGCCATACACCACCAGCTTGTTCAGACCGACGCGGTTGGTGGTCCAGTCCACGCTGGGTTCCTCTGCCGGTGCTGACGCCGGGTGGGCAGGGCTGGGCAGCTGTGGACGGACTTGGGCTTGCGTCAAGGCGCGCATGACCATCTCGGGCTGCACCAGGGCGTCGATCAGCCGGTCACCCAAGGCCATGCCCAGGGCGGTGCCCAAGGCCGCGCCGGCCTGCCCCACGGCATCCTGGCTGCCGGGTTCACCGCCCAGGTTGCGCGCCAGCAGGGCCGAGAACTGCCCCTTCAGGCTGTCGCGCACGCGGGGGTAGTCCACATGGGCATTCAGCCGGTCGGCATCCCGGGCCTGCGCGGCGGACCGCATGGCCCGCAGGGTCAGGTAGGGCGAGGCGTACCAATAGCCCACCAGCACCAGGGCCAGGGCGGCAAGAACAGAGGCCAAAAGTCGGTTGCGCATGGGGGGATTCTGTCTTGGGGGCGGGGCCCTTCAAGGGGTTCGGTCTCGCTGGGCATCCGGCAACCCGTCATGGGGGCCCTGTGCGTGCTGCGGCACATCGTGCCACCACAGAGCGTCGGGCAGGTCCTGACGGCGGCTGGGATGCAGCGGGTAATAGATCCGGTTGCTTGCCCGGGTGGTCTCCCCGCCCACCAGCAGGAGCGCGTCGCGATCGC
>JAYSCA010000348.1:0-3665 GCA_041915165.1 Ideonella sp. | reverse complement strand
CCTCGGCCTGCTTGAGGAACCCGATGATCTGTTCCTCTGTGAACTTGCTCTTCCTCATGTCCGCGATTCTCCTGAATGGCGGACCCCTTGCTACTTCACATTGGTACGGCCTGGGGGGAGCAGGTCAAAAGCGCTGACCGCTTTCGGCCCGGGGGCGGAATGCGCCGGCTGGTGGCTGACGTTTTCCCGGCGCACGCCTCGCAGCACCGTGCCGCTTTTGCCGGAATTTTGACGCTGTACAAATACGGCAAAAACTTAAGAAAGATATTATCTTTCAATCACTTGGCAGCAACCAGCTCATCTGATTGAGGGGGCACCTTGTCTGCTGAGGTGACGTACCCTGTCTGTCTTGAACATACAAGGCGCCAAGCGATACGATGATCAGCGACTCCTCCTACTGGAAAAAGACGCTGGCTGGCCACGCAGAGGCCATTCAGGTCAAGCTGCGGCAACGTCGCTGGCGGGAGGAGTCTTTCCTCATCGTTGAGCAAGCCGTCATGCTCAGTTGCTACATTGTCAGGAAGTTGGCCGAAGCCAAGAAGATCGCTGACTCGAAATTTCAAGCTCCTCTTGCGCTTCGCGCGTTCGACGCAACGGGCAAGACGGTAGATCTCCTGAACAACCATAGACTCAACGAGCTGTATGTTCTAGAGCAGGGTAGGAGTCTGTCAAAGCCGTTGTCCTACATTGCCAACCAGCTGATTCACAGCTATGTCTTTGTTCCAGTCTTTGGTGAGTCAAATCGCCTCAGCGGCATTGCATTCAATTCCGATCGGTCTAAGAACAGGGAGCTCTACATGCTTGAGCTTGCACCGTTGGCTGAGGCGTTCGCCGCGTGTGCAAACTCCCATCTGAGTCAAGTCACATTCTTTCGTGTCGAGAATGGTGAGCTCGTGGTCGTCGCAAACGATGACGCCTAAACTCTCCGTCAAGGGGACCTGCCTGCAGCAGGCCCCTTACGTCGAATGTTGACCTGCGCCCCCTAGCTTCGTGAAGCCGCTTCACAGAGCAGCAAAACCACAGACCTGTGGCGCTGCGACAGTCACGAGAACACTTCTCGTTCTCGTCTCATGAAGCTCTCTTCCCCGCGCATCCGGCGCCTGGCCCTGGGGGCCGTCGTGCTGGTGCTGGTCGCCCTGGGCGTGCAGCACTTTGTCTTCCGCCCGCCCGCGCCGCCGTCGCTGATCACCGCCAAGGTGCAGCGGGCCGACATCGAGGACACCGTGCTGGCCAATGGCACGCTGCAGGCCTTCAAGCAGGTCAGCGTGGGCGCTCAGGTCTCGGGCCAGGTCAAGTCGCTCAAGGTGGCGCTGGGCGACATGGTCAAGAAGGGCCAGTTGGTGGCCGAGATCGACTCGATGACGCAGCAGAACACGCTGCGCACCGCCCAGACCACGCTGGCCAATGTGCAGGCCCAGCTGAAGTCGGCCCAGGCCACGCTGGCGCAGAACCAGCGCACCCTGGCCCGCCAGCAGCAGATGCGGCGTTCGGACGCCAGCGCCCAGGCCGACCTGGACAGCGCCCGTGAAGGCGTCGAGACCGCGCAGGCCAATGTGGAGGCGCTAAAGGCCCAGGTGGAGGCCGCCCGCATCGCCGTGGACACCGCCCAGGTCAACCTGGGCTACACCCGCATCACCTCGCCGATCGACGGCCAGGTGGTGTCCGTCGTGACCGAAGAAGGCACGACGGTGAACGCCAACCAGTCCACGCCGACGATCCTGATCGTCGCCCAGGTGGACACCATGACGGTGAAGGCCTACATCTCCGAAGCCGACATCACCAGCGTCAAGCCCGGTCAGAAGGTGTACTTCACCATCCTGGGTGAACCCGACCGCCGCTGGGACACCACGCTGCGCAGCATCGAACCCGCCACCGACAGCATCAGCTCCAGCAGCACATCCAGCACCAGCAGCAGTTCCACCACCAGCACGACCAGCGCCACCGCCATCTACTACAACGGGAAGCTGGATGTGCCCAACCCGGACCACCTGCTGCGCATCTCGATGACCGCCACGGTGCACATCGTGCGCAGTGCCGCCCAGAAGGCACTGACCATTCCCGTCGGTGCGCTGGGCACACGGGACCCGGCGGGCCGCCCCCAGGTGCAGGTGGTGGGGCCGGATGGGCGCCCCCAGACCCGCGCGGTCAAGATCGGCATCAACAACAACGTGACCGCCCAGGTACTGGACGGCCTGCGTGAAGGCGAGCAGGTGGTGCTGGGCAATGCGGCCACCGCGGACTCGACCACGGGCAACAACCAGCGGCGCATGGGCCCGCCCATGTTCTGACGTCAGCGTCCCATGAGTGAACACACGCAAGCCGCTCCGCTGCTGGACCTGCGCGGCGTCGGCCGCGACTTTCCCGCCGGCGAAGGCACCCTGACGGTGCTGCAGGACATCGACCTGCAGATCCAGGCCGGGGAGATGGTGGCCATCGTCGGCCAATCCGGCTCCGGCAAGTCCACGTTGATGAACCTGATCGGCTGCCTGGACCAGGCCAGCCGCGGCCGCTACACCATCGCCGGGCGCGAAGTCGCCCAACTCCGCCCGGACGAGCTGGCCGAGCTGCGGCGCGAGCACTTCGGCTTCATCTTCCAGCGCTACCACCTTCTGTCCGACCTGACGGCCCAGGGCAATGTGGAGGTGCCCGCGATCTACGCCGGCCTGCCGGCCGCGGAGCGCCGCAGCCGCGCGCAGGCCCTGCTGCAGCGCCTGGGGCTGGGCGACCGCTCCCAGCACGTGCCGGGCAAGCTCTCCGGCGGCCAGCAGCAGCGGGTGTCCATCGCCCGCGCACTGATGAACGGCGGCAGTGTCATCCTGGCCGACGAGCCCACCGGGGCGCTGGACAGCGGCTCGGGCGAAGAGGTGATGCGCATCCTGGGCGAACTGCACGCCCAGGGCCAGACCATCATCATCGTCACCCACGACATGGGCGTGGCCCGCCACGCCGAGCGCATCGTGGAACTGAAGGACGGCCGCATCGTCTCCGACGCGCCCAACACCCCGGTGCGGTCCGCCGCCCCGGAGGCCGGCCCGCGCACGCCACCGGCGACCGCCCGCCCCCAGACCCTGGCCCGCCGCTGGCGCGCCACCGCCGACAGCCTGGGCGAGGCCTTCCGCATGGCCTTGCTCGCCATGAACGCCCACCGCCTGCGCACGCTGCTGACCATGCTGGGCATCATCATCGGCATCGCCTCGGTGGTGTCGGTGGTGGCCCTGGGCCGCGGCTCGCAGCAGAAGGTGCTGGCCAACATCAGCAGCATCGGCACCAACACCATCGAGGTGTTCTCGGGCCTGGGCTTTGGCGACCCGCGCTCCGCGCGCATCCAGACCCTGCGGCCGGACGACGCCGACGCCCTGGCCGAGCAGTCCTATGTGGACAGCGTGACGCCCAATGTGCAGAGCTCGGTCACCGCGCGGGTGGGCAACATCGACGCCTCGGTCAATGTCAACGGCGTGGGCGAGCAGTACTTCCGCGTCAAGGGGCTGACCATGGCCCTGGGCACCGCCTTCGATGCCGACGGCATCCGCCGCTACGCCCAGGTGGCGGTGATCGACGACAACGCCAAGAAGAAGCTCTTCCCCACCGGTGACCCGATCGGCCAGGTGCTGTTCCTGGGCAGCATGCCGGTCTATGTGGTGGGCGTCACCGCGAAGAAGGACAGC
>JAYSCA010000347.1:0-3678 GCA_041915165.1 Ideonella sp. | reverse complement strand
ACGAGGCCTTCACGGCCATGCGGGCCCGCGGTGCCAAGGCCACTGACATCGTGATCCTGGTGGTGGCGGCCGACGACGGCGTCATGCCGCAGACCAAGGAAGCCATCGCCCACGCCAAGGCGGCCGGGGTGCCGATCGTGGTCGCGATGACCAAGATCGACAAGCCGGAAGCCAACCCGGACCGCGTCAAGAGCGAGCTGGTGGCCGAAGAGGTCGTGCCGGAAGACTTCGGTGGTGACAGCCCCTTCGTGGGCGTGTCCTCCAAGACCGGCCAGGGCATCGACGAGCTGCTGGAGCAGGTGCTGCTGCAGGCCGAAGTGCTGGAACTGAAGGCGCCGATCGATGCGATGGCCAAGGGCATCGTGATCGAAGCCCGTCTGGACAAGGGCCGCGGCCCGGTGGCCACGGTGCTGGTGCAGACCGGGACGCTCAAGCGCGGCGACGTGGTGCTGGCCGGCGCGAGCTACGGCCGGGTGCGTGCCATGCTGGACGAAGACGGTCACAACACCGCCGAGGCCGGTCCCTCCATCCCGGTGGAGATCCAGGGCCTGACCGAAGTGCCGCAGGCCGGTGATGACTTCATGGTGTTGGCCGATGAGCGTCGGGCGCGTGAAATCGCGACCTTCCGCCAAGGCAAGTACCGCGACGTCAAGCTGGCCAAGCAGCAGGCCGCCAAGCTGGAGTCCATGTTCGAGAACATGGGCGAAGGCCAGGCCCAGGTGCTGCCGTTGATCGTCAAGGCCGACGTGCAGGGTTCGCAAGAAGCCCTGGTCGCTTCGCTGCTCAAGCTCTCGACCGACGAGGTTCGGGTGCAGGTGGTGCACGCGGCGGTCGGTGGCATCAGCGAATCCGACGTCAACCTGGCGATCGCCTCCAAGGCGGTCATCATCGGCTTCAACACCCGTGCGGACGCCAATGCCCGCCGCGTGGCCGATGGCAACGGCGTGGACATCCGTTACTACAACGTCATCTACGACGCGGTGGACGAGGTGAAGGCGGCGATGGCCGGCATGCTGGCACCGGAGCAGAAGGAAGAGATCATCGGCATGGCCGAGATCCGCAAGGTGTTCGTGGCGACCAAGATCGGCACGATCGCGGGCTCGATGGTCACCTCCGGGGTGGTGCGTCGCAACGCGAAGTTCCGCCTGCTGCGCGACAACATCGTGGTCTACACGGGCGATGTCGAGTCGATTCGGCGCGAGAAGGACGACGTGCGCGAGGTCAAGGAAGGCTTCGAGTGCGGTATCAAGCTCAAGAACTACACCGACATCAAGGAAGGCGACCAGCTCGAGATCTTCGAGATCAAGGAAGTGGCACGCACGCTGTAAACAGGGTGGCGCTGCTCGCCAGCACGACCCCGCCGAAACCCGGCGGGGTTTTTGCTTGGGTGGCCCGACCTGCAAGGAGCTCCTCCATGCGACACAAACAAAGTCTCCCCAACCGCAGTTTCCGGGTGGCCGACCAGATCCAGCGCGATGTGGCCGAGCTGATCCGCGAGCTGAAGGACCCGCGCATCGGCATGGTCACGATCAATGCCGTCGAGGTGACGCCCGACTACGCCCACGCCAAGGTGCTGTTCTCGCTCCTGGTGGGTGACCCGGTCGCCACCGAGACGGCCCTGAACGAGGCTGCCGGCTTCGTGCGCAACGGCCTGTTCAAGCGCCTGTCCATCCATACCGTGCCCACGCTGCACTTCAAGTTCGACCAGACCACCGAGCGGGCGGCCGAGCTGAACTCGCTGATCCAGCAGGCCAACGCCACGCGAGCCAAGGATGACTGAGCTGGTCATGAGCGAATCTCCCGTGACGGCACCGCGCCCCCGCATCGTGCGGCGGCCGGTGCATGGCGTGCTGTTGCTCGACAAGCCGGTGGGCCTGTCGAGCAACGACGCGCTGCAGAAAGCCAAGCGCCTGTTCCGCGCCGAGAAGGCGGGCCACACCGGCACGCTGGACCCCTTGGCGTCCGGTCTGCTGCCGCTGTGCTTTGGCGCGGCCACCAAGTTCTCGCAGGCCAGCCTGGAGGCCGACAAGGCCTACGCGGCGACGCTGCGCCTGGGCCAGACCCGGGTCGGTGGCGACATGGAAGGCGAGATCGTGCAGGAGCGCCCGGTGCAGGTGACGATGGCGGACATCGAAGCCGCCTGCGCACGCTTCACTGGTCTGATCTCCCAGATGCCGCCGATGCATTCGGCGCTGAAGAAGGACGGCAAGGCGTTGTACGAGTACGCCCGCGCCGGGATCGAGGTGGAACGCGAGCCGCGTCAGGTGCGCATTCACGCCATCGACATCCTGGGCTGGGATGCTGCCGCCTGCACTTTGCAGTTGGCCGTGCGCTGCAGCAAGGGCACCTACATCCGCACGCTGGCCGAAGACATCGGCGAGGCGCTGGGCTGTGGGGCCCACCTGGCCGGACTGCGGCGCACCCACAGCGGTGGCTTGAACGTGGCTGAGGCGGTCTCTCTGGACCGCCTGGCCGAACTGGACGAGGCGGGTCGGGACGCGCTGCTGCGCGGCCCCGACTGCATGCTGGCCGACTGGCCGGCGCTGTGCCTGTCCATGGACGATGCGGGGCGCTTCCTGACCGGAATGCGCCGCAAGGTGAAGGCGCCCGACATGCCGGCGGTGCGCGTCTACGGGCCCAACCCGTCCACCTTCCTGGGCAGTGCCCATGTCACCGCCGGTGAATTGATACCCGACCGCCTGCTCAGCCCCATCGAGGTGCAGGCCCTGCTGGTCAACCAGAAAGAAACACCATGAGCCGACAGATTCGCAACATCGCCATCATCGCCCACGTGGACCATGGCAAAACCACCATGGTCGACCAGCTGCTGCGCCAGTCGGGCACCTTCGCCGAACACGAGAAGGTGGTCGACACCGTGATGGACAACAACGCCATCGAACGTGAGCGCGGCATCACCATCCTGGCCAAGAACTGCGCGGTCAGCTGGGAAGGCACCCACATCAACATCGTCGACACCCCGGGACACGCGGACTTCGGCGGTGAAGTCGAACGCGCCCTGTCCATGGTGGACGGCGTGGTGCTGCTGATCGACGCCCAGGAAGGCCCGATGCCGCAGACCCGCTTCGTGACCAAGAAGGCGCTGGCCCTGGGTCTGAAGCCCATCGTCGTGGTCAACAAGGTGGACAAGCCGGGTGCCAAGCCCGACGCCGTCATCAACGCCGCCTTCGACCTGTTCGACAAGCTGGGCGCGACCGACGAGCAGCTGGACTTCCCGGTGGTCTACGCCTCGGGCATCAACGGCTGGACCTCGCTGGAAGAGGGGGCGCCCGGTGAGCAGTGGGGCCCCGACATGTCGGCCCTGTTCAACACCATCCTGAAGCATGTGCCCTCGCACCAGGGTGATCCGGAAGCGCCGCTGCAACTGCAGATCTCGGCGCTGGACTACTCGACCTTCGTGGGCCGCATCGGCGTGGGCCGCATCAGCCAGGGCACCCTGAAGCCGTCGATGGACGTGCTGGTGATGGAAGGCCCGGACGGCAAGAGCTTCAAGGGCCGCGTCAACCAGGTGCTGACCTTCCAGGGTCTGGACCGCGTGCAGGTCACCGAAGCCGGCCCGGGCGACATCGTGCTGATCAACGGCATCGAGGACATCGGCATTGGCGTGACGCTGACCAGCCCCAGCGACCCGGCACCGCTGCCGATGCTGAAGGTGGACGA
>JAYSCA010000346.1:0-3679 GCA_041915165.1 Ideonella sp. | reverse complement strand
ACCATCCGTGCCGGCCAGGTGCAGCTCACCGATGGCTACGTGGTGATCCGCAACGGCGAGCTGTTCCTGATTGGCTGCCGCATCAACGCGCTGCGCAGCGCCTCCACCCACGTCAGTCCAGAAGCCGACCGCACCAAGAAGCTGCTGATGCACAAGGAGCAGATCCGGCGCCTGATCGGCAAGGTGGAGCAGCGCGGCTTCACGCTGGTGCCCTTGAACCTGCACTACAAGGCCGGCCGGGTGAAGGCCGAGATCGCGCTGGCCAAGGGCAAGGCCCAGCACGACAAGCGCGAAACCGAGAAGAAGCGCGACTGGGAACGGGAGAAGGGCCGCCTGATGCGCCACAAGGTGTCCGGCCCGGCCAAGGACTGAGGCCATGCCCAACGCTCTGCTGGACGACATCCTCTACCCGCCGCTGGAGCCGTTGCGCAGCGGGCATCTGCAGGTCGACGCCCGCCACAGCCTCTACTGGGAGACCAGCGGCAACCCCGAAGGCATTCCGGTGATCTTCGTGCACGGCGGCCCGGGGGCCGGCACCTCGCCACGCAGCCGCCGCTATTTCGACCCGGCGCGCTACCACATCGTGCTGCTGGATCAGCGTGGCTCGGGCCAGTCCACCCCGCTGGGTGACTGCCAGGACAACACCACCGATCGCCTGATCGCCGACTTCGAGCAGCTGCGCGAGATGCTGGGCATCGAACGCTGGCTGGTCTTCGGCGGCTCCTGGGGCTCCACCCTCTCGCTGGCCTATGCCCAGGCCCACCCGCAGCGCTGCCTGGGCCTGGTGCTGCGCGGCATCTGGCTGGGCACACAGGCAGAGATCGACTGGTGGCTCTACGGCGTGCGCAACATCTTCCCGAAGGAGTGGGAGGCCTTCGCCGGCTTCATTCCTGCGGACGAGCAAGGCGACCTGCTGGGCGCCTACCAGCGCCGGCTGACCCACACCGACCCGGCCGTCTACCTGCCCGCCGCCCGGGCCTGGGCGCGCTACGAAGGATCCTGTGTCTGCCTGCGCCCGCAGCCCGAAGCCGTGGCCGCGATGACCGACGACACCGCCGCGCTGGGCATGGGCCGCCTGGAGGCGCACTACTTCGCCCACCAGGCCTTTCTGAAGCCGGGGCAGCTGATCGACGGCGTGCCGGCCATCCGCCACCTGCCCGCGATCGTCGTGCACGGCCGCTACGACGTGATCTGCCCGGTGCGTTATGCCTTCGCCCTGGCCGATGCCTGGCCGGAAGCCCGGCTGGTGGTCGTGCCCGATGCCGGGCACTCGTCCTACGAGCCCGGCATCGCTGCCGAGCTCGTGGCCGCCACCGACCGCTTCGCGGCCACCGGCCGGCTGGTCTGAGCCGGCCTCAGCGGGTGTGGTGCACGGCCTGCAGGCCGTAGACCGACACCGGCAGCCCCTCCATGCGGGCCTTGAGCTGCAAGGCCAGGTACAGCGAGTAGTGGCGTGACTGGTGCAGGTTGCCGCCATGGAACCACAACCCATCCTGCTGGGTGGGCTTCCACATGTTGCGCTGCTCGCCCTCCCAGGGTCCCGGGTCCTTGGTGGTGGCCGAGCCCAGGCCCCAGACCTTGCCCACCCGGTCGGCCACCTCGGGGCTGATCAGGTCGGCCACCCAGCCGTTCATCGAGCCGTAACCGGTGGCATAGACCACCAGGTCGGCCGGCAGCTCGGTGCCATCGTCCAGCACCACGGCATCTTCGCTGAGGTGGCTGATGCCCTTGCCCGACTGCAGCTTGATGCTGCCGTCGATGACCAGGTCGCAGGCGCCCACGTCGATGTAGTAGCCCGAGGCCCGGCGCAGGTACTTCATGAACAGACCCGAGCCATCATCGCCGAAGTCCAGCATGAAGCCCGCCTTCTCCAGCGCGCGGTAGAAGCCGGCATCCCGCTCGCGGATCTGGTCGTAGAGCGGCTTCTGGAAGTCGGCCATGATCCGGTAGGGCAGCGAGGCGAAGATCAGGTCCGCCTTGCGGGTGGTGACCCCGCTGGCCACCGCGCGTTCCGAGTAGAGCGCCCCCAGGCCGATGTCCATCAAGGACTCGGAGCGCACGATGTGGGTCGAGGAGCGCTGCACCATTGTCACGTCGGCCTCGTGCTCCCACAGCGCCGCGCAGATGTCATGGGCCGAGTTGTTGGCCCCGATCACCACCACCTTCTTGCCACGGTAGGCGTCCGGGCCGGGATGCTGTGAGGAATGCTGCTGCTCGCCGCGGAACACGTCCTGCCCTGGGATCTTCGGGATGTTGGGCTTGCCGGACATGCCGGTCGCGAACACCAGCTGCTGTGGGCGCAGCACCAGCGTCTCGTCCCCGCGCTGCACCGTCACCTCCCACTCGCCGGCTGCGTCGTTCCAGCGGGCCTGCATCGCCCGGCTCGACGGCCAGTAGTTGACCTCCATGACCTTGGTGTACATCTCCAGCCAGTCGCCCACCTTGTCCTTGGGGGCGAAGACCGGCCAGTTGTCCGGGAAGGGCAGGTACGGCAGGTGGTCGTACCAGACCGGGTCGTGCAGGCACAGCGACTTGTAGCGCCCGCGCCATTGGTCGCCCGGGCGTTCATGGGTGTCGATCACGATGTGCGGCACCCCCAGCTGGCGCAGCCGCGCACCCAGCGCGATGCCGCCCTGCCCGCCCCCGATCACCAGCACATAGGGCTGGGTGCTGCGCCCCAGCGTATCGGCCTCGTGCTGGCGCTTTTCCAGCCAGGTCTGGCGGTGCTTGCGGATGCCATGCTCAGCCCCCATCGGGCGGCGGGTGCCCATCGGCTCCTCAAAGCCTTTGAGTTCCTGCATCGTGGTCAGCAGGGTCCAGATACGGCCGTCCTTCAGGCGCAGGTGGCCGCTGCCGCGGGCCAGACGGGTGTCGATGGTCAGCCAGGCCGAGACCACGCCATCGGCTTCTTCCACCGTTTCCTTCGGGTCGAGCGCAAAGCTCACCGGCAGGGCCGGGCTGAGCTGGTGGCGCAGCATGTCGGCGATCTGCGCCGGCCCCTCCATCGTCTTGAGGTTCCAGGTGAAGAGCACCAGGTCGCGCCAGTAGCTCTCGTCGGCAAACAGGCGGGCGGCCGCCTCGACGTTCTCGGTGGCCAGGCACTGGTTGAGCTGGGCCAGCACCGCCTCTGCGGCGGCGCGGGGATCGGTGGCGGAAGAAAGGGTCATGCGTGTCTCCTGTGTCGTGTTGCAGCGCTCGTCGACGCCACACACCTTCGGCAATGGCTGTGCCAGAACACCGACGTCATCGCTGCACGGTCTTTTCGCGGCCGCCTCGGCGAGGCCGTTTCACTCTGTCAGCAGGACGGTTCACACGGCGAGCGGCGGCAACGCTGACGTCGAGCCAACGCGGCGCCATGCGACGCCCCAGCTGTCGCAAACGACGCGAGCCCCTGCGACACCTGTCGCACCCCCCTGCGTCACCCGGCGGCGCGGGGTGGGGGGAAACCTGCATGGGGCACAGCCGCCGCTCTGCCCACAATGTCCGCAGCAGGCGGCCGCATGAACCCACGCACTTTTGCCACCCACGTCCAGGAGATCGAGTCCTTCGGCCTCGGCCGGGCCACGGCGCCCGCGCGTGACGCGGCCGTGCTGCGCAGCTGGCAGCGCTGCATCGAGCGCCACCGGCTGGACCCGGCCGCCACCTGCGAGGCCTACATCGTCCCCGACGGCCAGTTGCG
>JAYSCA010000345.1:0-3686 GCA_041915165.1 Ideonella sp. | reverse complement strand
GCCGCGGCCCGGGCCGCGGCTGCTGGTGCTGGGCACGGTGCACGGCAACGAGGTCTGCGGCGGCATCGCCATCCGGCGCCTGATCGACGCGCTGGACCGTGGCGAGATGGCGCTGGACTGCGGCACGCTGACCCTGGTGCCCATCACCAACCCGCTGGCCTTCCAGAAGGGCGAGCGCAACGGCGACCGCAACCTCAACCGGCGGTTGATGCCCACGGCCACGCCGCGTGAGTTCGAGGACCATGTGGCCAACTGGCTGTGCCCGCTGCTGTCCGAGCACGAGGTGCTGCTGGACCTGCATTCCTTCCAGGGCGGCGGGCCGGGCTTCGTGATGGTCGGCCCGCGCGACAACACCGGGGCCATCGAGCCCTTCGTCCATGAGGCCAAGGAACAGGCCTTCGCCCGCGCCCTCGGGGTGGGCAGGGGCGTGTGGGGCTGGCTGTCCACCTACGCCGCGGGCGTGGAGCGCCGCGCCGCCGCCGGGGTCACGGGGGGGGACCTGTCGGTGGACTACGGCGTGGGCACGACCGAGTTCATGCGCCGCCAGGGCGGCTGGGGGGTGACGCTGGAGTGCGGTCAGCACCAGGCGCCCGAGGCGCCCGAGGTGGCCTACCGCGCCATCGTCAACGCGCTGGCCCACCTGGGCATGTTGCGCGACGCCTTGCCGCCGGTGCCGGTGTCGATGGACGGCCTGCAGATCTTCGAGGTGGTGGACCGCGCCAGCGAGGGCGATGGCTTCGCACGCGCCTGGCGCAGCTTCGACGCGGTGCCCGCAGGCGCCTTGATCGGCACCCGGGCCGATGGCCGTGAGCTGCGCGCGCCCGAGGATGTGGTGATGCTGTTCCCCAACGACCGGGCGCCGGCCGGCCAGGAATGGTTCTACCTGGCTCGGCCGTCCGACCGGTTCCGCTGAAGATCCGCGATACTCCCGCCAAAGGCCGACGCCTCGCGTCGGCCTTTGTTTTTTGGCGTCAGGACGACGCTGTGTCCGCGAATTTTTCTGAATTTCTGATGGACTTTGACCGACGTCGCGCGCGGACCAGGCATGAACCAGAAGCGTGCACCAGACCAGGATGGCCCGAAAGTTGCGACAGATGACGCGTGATTTCCAATCGTTTCTCACCGAGGCGCGCGCCGTGTTGGGGCGATGCGTCCGGGTCTTCCCCAGGGGCTTGCACCAAAACGGCGGGGCGACGCCCGGGCCGTTCGGCCGGGGGTATGACTCCAGGTTATCGCCCTGGCACAAGTCGGCATTGTTGTTCGCACACAGCCTTCCCTACGCTGAAAGCCACAGCCTGCTGATGACAGGTGAATGAATTGGAAACAGGGATTTTGTTCATCTGAGAGGAGAGGTACTTTGTTGTTCAAGCTCAATCGGCTCACGCAGAGCCTGGTCATGGTGGGCCTGGTGCTGCCCGTCATGGCCTATGCCCAGGATGTGCCGGCCGCGGCGAAGAAAGACGAGGCCAAGCCTCAGCGCATCGAGGTCACGGGCTCCAGCATCAAGCGGGTTCGAGACGAAGGGGCGGTGCCCCTGCAGGTCATCCAGGCGCAGGACCTGGTCAAGCAGGGCATCACCAGCGCCGAGCAGTTTGTGGCGACCCTGTCGTCCAACGGCAATGGCATTGACAACATGACCACCAACCAGGGGGGCGACTTCCTTGGCAGCACGGCGGACCGGCCCCACAACAACGGCGCGGCCGCGGCTTCGCTGCGCGGCCTGGGCGCGCAGTACACGCTGGTGCTGCTCAACGGCCGGCGCCTGTCCACGCACGGTCTGAACGGCACCTCGGTCGACCTGAACTCGATCCCGATGGCGGCGGTGGACCGCATCGAGGTGTTGAAAGATGGCGCGTCCGCCATCTACGGCACCGACGCGATCGGCGGGGTGATCAACTTCATCCTCAAGCGCGACTACCAGGGCCTGGAGATGACGGCCTCGGCCGACAAGACCCAGCACGGTGGCGGCGACATCTACCGCCTGTCGGTGCTGGGGGGCGCCGGGGACTATGAGGCGGACGGCTACAACGCGCTGTTCAGCCTGACCTACGACACCAACAACCGCCTGCGCGGCGCCGAGCGCTCGTTCCAGAACGGCTACCAGCCCGATCGCGGCCTGGCCCCGGACACCACCGGCACACCGTTCGCCACCATCGGCGCGTCCTCCGGCACGGCCCTGTCGGGCTATTACCAGCTGCCAGGCGACAGCACCCGCTACAACAAGGCCAACCTGCTGGCGCTGCAGGGCGACTGTTCCGCCGGCACCGACATGGTGGCCTACCGCGGCGACATCACCGGCTTCAACAACAACAACAAGGCCTGTGCCTACGACTACGGCAAGCAGTGGAGCCTGATGCAGCCGGTGGATCGCTTCAACCTGGTGTCCAAGGCCAACTTCAAGCTCTCGCCCGACCACATGCTGACCGCGGAGGTGGTGGCCTCGCACACCGAGTCGGCGGTCGAGTACACCCCGATCCAGATCACCACCAAGTCCGCTGGCGCGCTCTACCCGGCCTACGTCAAGGATTCGAGCGGCAACCTGGTGCGCTCGCCCTACTACCTGGACCTGACCGGTCTGGTGCCCGGCTTCGACAACACCAAGGATGAGCTGATCCGCTGGCGCTGTCTGGAATGCGGCCCGCGCCAGCAGAACACCAAGACCGACGCCTACCGCGTGCTGCTGGGCCTGGAGGGCGTGCTGGCCGGCGACTGGGACTACAAGACGGGTCTGTCCTACGCGCAGAGCAAGGCCGACACCACGCTGGGGGATGGCTACCTGTACCAGGACAAGCTGACCGCGGCGATGGCCACCGGCCTGGTCAACCCCTTCCTGCGGGCCGGTGAAACCCAGACGGCCGAGGGCATGGCGCTGCTGAACGCGGCCAAGGCCAAGGGCGCCAAGCTCTATGGCGGCCAGGCCAGCGTGGCCGAGTTCGATGCCACCGTCTCGCGCGAGATCTACCGTCTGCCGGCCGGCCCGGTGTCGATGGCCCTGGGCCTGGATGTCCGCAACGAGAAGTACAAGTTCAACGAGTCGGAAACCAGCTATCCCGCGATCAATGGCGTGAGCGCGCCGGCGTCACTGGACGAGGCCAGCCGCGACATCAGCGCCGTGTTCGGCGAGCTGGACGTGCCGCTGATGAAGAACCTGGACCTGCAGGCCGCGCTGCGCTACGACCATTACAACGACTTCGGCTCCACCACCAACCCGAAGGTGGCGCTGCGCTGGCAGCCGCTGCCCGAGCTGGCGTTCCGGTCCTCCTACAGCGAGGGCTTCCACGCCCCGGGCTTCGAACAGCTCTATGGCGGCGCCAGCACCGGTCAGTTCAACAGCGACATCAACGACCCGGTGCTGTGCCCCAACGGCGGCACCGATGCGAATGCCTGCGGCATCCGCCCGGAGATCGTCACCACCAGCAACCCGAACCTGAAGCCCGAGACCTCCAAGCAATGGTCCATCGGCTTCGTGGCCTCGCCGCTGCCGTGGCTGACTTCGAGTGTCGACTTCTGGAACATCGAGATCGACAACAAGATCGCCGCGCTGTCGGGTCGGGCCCTGATGGCCCACTACGACCAGTACGCGCAGTACGTGGTGCGTGACGCCGATGGCTACATCTCCCAGGTGAACGCGCCGTTCATGAACCAGGCCGGCGCCAAGACGCGTGGCGTGGACCTGAACCTGACGG
>JAYSCA010000344.1:0-3702 GCA_041915165.1 Ideonella sp. | reverse complement strand
CCAGGGCGGATGACCTGGTTGATCAGCAGGCGCAGATCGCGCCGCCCATGGGCCGTGGCCAGCACCTTGATCGTCGCGTAGGCGTCGGTCAGCGCGGTGGGCTCGGGGGTGCTGACGATCAGCACCTCGTCGGCCAGCGACACGGTGAACAGCACCACGTCGGAGATGCCCGCGCCGGTGTCCAGCAGGATGCGGTCGAAGTGCGGCCGCATCTGGCGGATGACGTCCAGCAGCTTTTCGCGCACATCCGGTGTCAGGCGGGAGTACTCCACCATGCCGGAGCCCGCCAGCAGCACCGAAAAGCCGCCCGGCGCCGGCATCACCGCCTCTTCGAGCGAATGCTTGCCGGTGAACACGTCGTGCAGCGTGATCTTGGGATAGAGGTTGAGCACCACGTCCAGGTTGGCCAGACCGAGGTCGGCGTCCAGCACCAGCACACGCTGGCCCTGTCGTGCCAGCGCGGCGGCCAGGTTGGCAGACGAGAAGGTCTTGCCCACCCCGCCCTTGCCGCTGGTGACGGCGGTGATGCGAGCCTGTCGTGAGGCGCCCGCGGGGGAAGGTGCAAATGAAGTCATGTGTCGTCGTCCTCCGGCACGGCGCTGCCGAAGAGCAGGCCTTTTTCCTCGGCGCTGACCGTGGAAACAGGCGTCGGTTCCAGGCAAGTGCGGTTGCGTCCCTCGGACTTGGCCCGGTAGAGCTGCAGGTCCGCCCGCTCCACCCAGAGCGAGGCGGTCGACCGCACCCATTGCGGCGCAAAGGCGCCGCCGATGCTCACGGTCACGCCCAGCCGCTGATCCGGGCCGGCGTCGATGGTGCGATCCTCGATGCGGGTGCGCAGGCGTTCGGCCACGGTGTGGGCGAACGCCGGTGCGCAGTTGGGCAGGATCACCGCGAATTCCTCACCGCCGATGCGGGCCGGCAGATCCATCGGCCGCACGCATTCCTGCAGGGCGTCGGCCACAGCCTTGATCACCAGGTCGCCGACCCGGTGGCCATAGGTGTCGTTGACCCGCTTGAAGTGGTCGATATCCAGGATCAGCAGCAGGGCCGGCTCACCCGAACGGGCGACCCGGTCGATCTCGCGCAGCAGGGCCGATTCGAAGGCCCGCCGGTTGGGCAGCCCGGACAGCGCGTCCCGGCTGGAGAGATCGCACAAGGCGTCGATCAGCCCCTGCAGCCAGACCGCACTGCCCGGTGCACCGCGCAACTCGCCCTGGCCGGACTGCTGCAGCAACTGCATCGCATGGTCCAGCCGCAGGGCGTTCGGATCCGCAAGCACGCGGTGGTCGGTGGTGGTATTCACAGAGTATGTGAAATGGCTGACGTGAGTAGGGGTTTCGGAGCAGTCTAGCAGCGCAATTTGGGGCGCCAGATGCCGAAATAGCGTGGTGAACCCCCCTCAACTCCGGACCTCATGCGGCCGCCAATTTCGCACCATTGCCATCAGCCCCCATCGGCCCATCCTGCACGGGTGGGTCGGTCCGAGCGTGTCCGTTTGCCCGAGCCCATCACCCCATGAACGCTTCCCTCGACGCACCGCGCAACCCCACGGCCATCGACGGCGACATCGTGGACCATGAATTCAGCTTCGGCCCGGCGGATTTCGACCGGGTGCGCAAGCTGATCTACCAACGCGCCGGCATCAGCCTGCATGAAGGCAAGCGCGCCATGGTCTACAGCCGGCTCTCGCGCCGGCTGCGTGAGACCGGCTACCGCAGCTTCAAGGATTACCTGCAGTGGCTCGAAGGCGCCAGCGGCCCGGCCGGCGATCAGGAGTGGGAGCAGTTCGTCAACAGCCTGACGACCAACCTGACCTCCTTCTTCCGCGAGGAACACCACTTCCTGGCCTTTGCCGAAGCGCTGCGGGCCTTCAAGGGCAAGCCGCCGCGGGTCTGGTGCAATGCCGCCTCGACCGGTGAGGAGCCCTACTCCATCGCGATGGTGCTGGCCGAGGAACTGGGCGAGCACTCCGGCGCCCGGCTGATCGCCAGCGACATCGACACCAAGGTGCTGTCCACCGCGCGGCGCGGTGTCTACCCGGCCGATGCCCGGGGCCTGTCGCCCGAACGCCTGAAGCGCCACTTCCTGCGCGGCACCGGCGCCAATGCCGGCTTCATCCGGATCAAGCCGGATCTGGCGCGGATGATCGACTTCCGCCCCTTCAACCTGATGACGCCGAACTGGTCGATGGGCGAGCCCTTCGACATGGTGTTCTGCCGCAACGTGATGATTTACTTCGACCACGACACCCAGCGTCAGGTGCTGCGCCGCATCCACGGCGTGATGCGCCCCGGCGGCCTGCTGTTCGTCGGTCATTCCGAGAATTTCACCGACGCCCGCGAGCTGTTCACCCTGCGTGGCAAGACGATCTACCAGCGCGTCTGAACGGAGCCCGTCCCATGGCCACCTCTCCCCTCCCCGCGGCCCGCACCAGCGTGCCCCCCCTGGTGTCGTCCGGCGGAGGCACCCGCACGGCCCGCCTGGAACGCCTCAAGGCCCAGCCCCGCAAGCCGGGCGAAGCCTCGTTCTTCTTCTACGACGCCCATTTCAAGAACGAAGCGGTGAAGGTGCTGCCCGGCGAGTACTACGTGGACAACGAGGACATCCTCGTGATGACCACGCTGGGCTCCTGCATCGCCGCCTGCCTGTGGGACCGCAACGCCCGCGTCGGCGGCATGAACCACTTCATGCTGCCCGAGGGCGCCGGCGACTCCGGCCGCTACGGCAGCTACGCGATGGAACTGCTGATCAACGAGATGATGAAGCGCGGCGCCTCGCGCATGACGATGGAAGCCAAGATCTTCGGCGGCGGTGCCGTGATCAGCGGCATGAACACGATCAACGTGGGCGAGCGCAACACCAAGTTCGTGACCGACTTCCTCGCCACCGAACGCATCCCCATCGTCTCGAAGGACGTGCTGGACATCTATCCGCGCAAGGTCTGCTTCCTGCCGGCCAGCGGCAAGGCCATGGTCAAGCGCCTGGCCCCGGCCAGCGCCGACGCCCTGGTGGCCCAGGACCGCCTGGCCGCCCAGCGCGCGGTGCCGGTGGCCACCGGCGGCGGCTCCATCGACCTGTTCTGACCCCAGACCCGATACCAACAAAACCCCTCAAGGAGGACGCCTGACATGCCCAAGACGACCGTCGTGGTGGTGGACGACTCGGCCCTGGTGCGCAGCCTGTTGGCTGAGATCATCAACCACCAGCCGGACATGACCTGCATCGGTGCCGCCGCGGACCCCTACGCCGCGCGCGAGATGATCCGCAACCTGAACCCGGACGTGATCACGCTGGACGTGGAGATGCCGCGCATGGACGGCATCGACTTCCTCTCCAAGCTGATGCGCCTGCGTCCGATGCCGGTGGTGATGGTCTCCACGCTGACCGAGCGCGGCGCGGAAGTGACCCTCAAAGCGCTGGAACTGGGCGCGGTGGACTTTGTCGCCAAGCCCAAGATCGGCATCGCCGACGGCCTCAAGCAACTGGCCGAGGAGATCACCGAGAAGGTCCGCATCGCGTCCAAGGCCCACATCAAGCGCATGGTGCAGCCCACCACCCCGGCCCGCCCGGCGGCAGCCGGTGGCGCGGTGGCGGCGGTCTCTGCCGTGGCGTCCGGTGCCGTCAGTGGCGCCGCCCGCCCGGCCGTCTCCTCCGGCCTGGGGCGCATCTCGACCGAAAAGCTCATCTTCATCGGCGCCTCCA